>CAZVTX010000264.1:0-5427 GCA_964629395.1 uncultured archaeon | reverse complement strand
TATTATAACACCTAGAAGGTATAATTACCAAGCATAATTCTCTATAATTTTTGAAAAAAGGAGATAAATTAAAATGTAAAAGAATTAAAATTATATATTTATATTATCTTTTTAAATTATATAATCTATAAAATCCTAAAGCTGTTAATATAGTCCCCGTGTATTTAAGAGAAAATATTATCAAAATAACTAATTCTGTTAGCAGATTATAATCTGTGAGCTGAATATAGATATTGGCGAGTTGATTAGTGGTCCAGCCAATAAAAATCATAAATGAATAAAATCGATATTTATTGGTAGTCTTAATCCCGAAAACAAGAAACGTGCTTATTATGAAAAGAACAACCAAAGCCCATGCAGGATATATTATAAACCATAAGCTCCGCATCTCAAATTCTTCAAAAAGGAAATTTGGATCTCTTATTTGGAAATAAATGAAATATCCGAAAATTAATGAGATTAAAATTACCAATATAATTGAAATTAGATGGTGCTTTGAGAAAATCGTCCATTTTGGAAAGAAATGTTTTTCAATTTGAAAAATAAAGTAAAATGGCGCGAATGCACCAAAAATAATGCTAATTGGTGAATTATAAATGCCAATTTTTCCTTCAATTCCCGTTTTCCCGATATTTATTTTTTCCAGATAATAAAAAATTTGCATCAAGTTTGCCAAGGTCATAAGTAAAAAATAGATTGCCATACTTAAAAGGAAGCGTCTGGCAATTTTATTAACCTTAAAAGTTTGAATTATTAAAAAGATCCAAATAAATGATAGCAATATTACGAATATTGTTAAATAGGCAATTAAAGTAATTATCTGCATCAAAATTTAATCACCAAAATTGTTTATAAGTTTAATATTTATTAGATATTCGCTAGTATAAGAATATTTCTCTCTCTTTTACGCCCGTAATATTTTTCATTCATTTAATAAAAGAAACGAATCTATTATGAAAAAGGAATAATGATTTATAAAAATACATTTATAATTTTTAAGATAGAATCTTTTAATATTAAATCTTATTAAGATTTTAAAAGTGAAAAGCTTACTAAAAATATAAACATATAAAAAAAATAAAAAATAAGAAAAATAATTCTTTAATCATTTTAATTTATTACCGCATTCCAGGCAAAATGCCGAATCTTTAGGACCTAATATCCCGCATTTAGGACATCTAATTAATTCCTCAATAACAATTTTTCCTTTAGCTTTAGTTGCGGGCTTTTTCCAATCAGCATATTTTTCAAGTATTTTTGCAAACTCATCCTTAAAGACTTTATATTTTGTCTCATACATCAATAAAGATTTTGTTAAGTTCTCAAGATCTTTTTGAATTGGTGCGGCTTCTTTTATAACAATCTCTTTTAGAATCTCTTCCTCACGGTCGCTGAATATAATGCCTTTTAAGCGCAAGTATTCTAAGAAGTTATACAATCTATCAAGGATTATTGACGTTAATTCTGCTGATAGATTTCTTCTGAATTTTGCCAGCTCGCTTTTATTTTTAAATCCTTCAAAATCTTTATTAAAATTCTCTAATCTCTGAATAATTAACCTTCTTACTTGAGGCATTAAATTTGGAGTATTCTTAACACGTTCATATTCAAGTCTTCTTTGTTTTTTATATTTTCGGATTGCAATATAAACCGAAATAGCAGCTAAAGTAATTATTACAGGAATAGCAATTATAAGTATAATGCTACTCATAGGGTTTAGAGGATCTGTTCCCATAGCAATTTCCCATCCATCCGGAATTAAATCTCCGTCTGTATCAGCATTAAGCGGATCTGTTCCGTATACAAAAATTTCGGCACCGTCGATTAAATCATCTCCATCTGTATCTTCTAATTTTGGATCTGTTCTATAGAATTGTCTTTCCGAAAGATCACTTAATCCGTCCTCGTCTTGATCGTCAAAATTTACAGAAAGAAAATAAATTCTGCGTTCAGTTGTTACAATTATATCATCTTCTCCAGAGTTAGACATCTTGTCCATACTTACGATTTCTTCTCTAATATAAACTCCCGAATCCCAATAAGTCTCAAAATCAGGTCCATCAGTAAGAACCATTATTTTATTTTTAGTTTGAGTAGTTCCAATGGCAAGAGCATTTTTATCTTTTTCTTTGAAATCGCCGACTACCATTTTCTTTGGATAACTCGGAGATTTTATAAGATCTTCACTATCATATTTCTTAGAATATGAATTTGAATCAGCATAATTAGTGGAAGTAAATTCAAATATTATAATTTTACCATCTAACGTGCCGATAATAAGATCTTCATCAGAATCTCCAACAATGTCTGCAACTTGGATTTCCTTAGCTGAGGAATCTATTATTTTTACTTCTACAGGTAATCCTTGAAATTGCATAGAACCATAATTAAAAGAAATTGTATAAATTGAATTTTGTTTTGTTCCGATAAATAAAACAAAAACATTACTGGAGGCGCTGTCAATTGCCGCAATTGTGTTAATTGTATTATATCGCGTTGTAGCTCCCGTGGAAAGCTCCCATAAAATTCCAGAGTTATCATCATTAGATAATGGAATTTTTGATAAACTATTTTTAGACCAATTTAGTGCGAATAATCGTGCCCTATTATTCCCCAGAATTATCTCATCGGAACCATCATTTTCAATATCTCCAATAAGAATAGTAGTAACATATTTTTCATCCTCCTGATAATGAAGGATATTATCATAGCTTGAAAGATCTAAAACTTTTATGACCTTA
Organism: uncultured archaeon; assembly: GCA_964629395.1. Classification (GTDB taxonomy): domain Archaea; phylum Asgardarchaeota; class Lokiarchaeia; order Sigyniarchaeales; family SOKP01; genus CAZVTX01. The sequence continues at coordinate 2,686 of CAZVTX010000264.1, read as the reverse complement.
AAAGTATTAAGACTACTGCTATATGGAGTAATTATGCAGATTTCACCATTATATCCTCCAATAACGATATCTTGTTTGGAACTTATGGTATTCTTAATCAGATCAAAATAATCTATGTTTATATTGATTGGACTTGTATCATTATACCAAAATCTAAATTTAATCGTTCTGTTTGATTCCTGTATACAATCTTGAAAATTAATTCCTAAATTAGATGATGAACTCGTTAAAAGTGTAAATGAATTACTAACGTCTTTTAAATTAATCCAATTATACCATAATTTTGAAACTGGATTATATATTTGTAGAAAGGCTTTATCAATAGAACCTGTATAATTATCTTTTATTCTAATATTTATTTCGGTAGATTCAATAAAAAAGCCAAGAGGAACTTGAACATTAATTATTAAACTTCCATTTGTTAATCCATTATAATCAATATCATAATAATAACCATCTCCAGATACTTTCAAATAAGATTGATTATATGACCCCGGTGATTTTATACTGCAACCATCATATGCCAGAATTGAAGTGATATTATCTAAAGAGTCCAAATTTGAAGGACGTCCTAAAATATCTCCTATTCCTAATGCCGTTATTGATGAGTCTTCATCAATAAATCCGGAATCTCCCGCACTTATTTCCCATTTTTTTTCATAAGAATCGCCAACTTTTTCATATACAATTACAGATTTCTCATGTGCAACTACAAGATCTAAATTATTATCATTATCTAAATAACCAAATTTTTTATTAATAATATCTACATTATAAGATAAATATCCCGTCAATTGAAATTTAGAATCAAAATCTACTTTATCTTTTGCTATTACATTAAGAATTGGAGCAAAAGTAGCTAAAATTATTATTGTTAACAATAAAATTCCATTAATTATTTTTTCTCTCATTTGAATCACTCTCTTTTAATTATATTAATTTTGTTCCGCAATTATTGCAAAATTTCGCTCCCTTAGGGAGTATTTTCCCGCATTTGGGACATTTTACAGTCTCTTCTTTAACCGATACTTGGGATGCTTCAGATGATGTTTCCGCAGCCATCTTTATTTTTTCTTTTAACTTTTCTACATCGACTTCAGGAATTTCAAGATCCTCATCCTCAATTTTTATTTTAGCTTTAGCTTTTTCGGGCCATATTTCTTCTCCAATACCTTCAATTTCTTTAGAGATGGTCTGAATTTCTTCTTCTTCAAATATTTCCTCAGGTTCAACCTCTTCTATTACTACTTCTGACTTTGCTGCTTTATTCACCGCAAGTTTAGTTCCTAAATATCCGCCAATCCCCGCTGTAAAGAGCCCGATCCAAAAGAATGGGGAAATAAAAAAGAGCATAAGTTTAATTATACCGCTCCCAAAAAACGATATTGCAATTTCATTAGTACCTAAACCAGGAATAAATTGGAGGATAAAAGTTATACCGAGTCCAAAAGCAAATAATACAAAAGCAATTTCTATAAAATATGCCCCGTGCCAAAATACTTTCCATCCATTATTCTTTATTTCTAAATTTATAAATTGTTTATTTCTGAAATAACCTATTAGAAATCCAGGTATTATCCAGGCTAAACATGATGGAAAATCAATATAAGCTATGAAGAAAATTGTAATTGGATAATATGGATTTTCTATTGATGTATCATTAATGCTTGTGAAAAAACCTCTCAAAATAATCGGTAAAGCTTCATAGATTATATCCGTTGTATAATTAGGAATTAATAAGGTTATTAGATATAATACCATCCCTATACCTAAACCTAAAACTGTTGCAAAAAATTCCCATTTACGTTTATATGTTATATCTCCGGAAATCCTCGGTTTTAACATCATTCTTTTTTATCACCCTCCTTATCTATTTTTTCTTTTTTTATAAAATCACTCTCTTTAAATACGGCTGTTTTTAAAAGCTTGATTTCTTCTTCTGTAATACCCTTTTCCATTTCTTTTCTTACCTCTTCCATGTAGTTCTTAAGATTCCTAATTTCTCTGAAAATAAATGATTGATCTACTCTTTTTGAAGCATAATAAGGAGTAATAACAACTAATCCTAATAATAAAATAATGAAAACAGCATAAGCAAATACAATTGTATTTAGATATCTACCGGTCTCATATAAAGGTGAATAAATATTTTCACCGGTAATTAAATCGATGCCATCAGGAGCAGTAAAACCTTGAAAATTTTCTCCAAGGTATTGCAATATTCCTAAGAAATCAAATTCACATAATAAGATAAATTGAATAAAATCTACATTATGAGAATAAGTAAAATCTTGAACTGTACCCAAAACAACACTGATATCACTTAAATCCTCTAAAGAGTCAGGTTCTGTTTCTCCAATCCACTCAGTAAGATAAAGCTTTCCAAGACCCCTTATAAAACTTGGCACCAAAACATCATCTAAAATATACGTATAATTTATTCCATTGGCTTCAAAATAATCTTCCATTGACATTTCTTCAAGCCCTTTTAAAAAACCTTTATCCAAGGGTATTTCATCTTCATCTAATTCAGGAAATTCTTCTTTAGTAGGTTGTATATCGGAACTATAACCTATTCCTGAGGATTCGAGAGGACTATAACTTCCCACATAAGACTTTAAAACATTCATAGTCATATTTTCTCCCGAATCTTGGGTTTTTACTTTACAAGCGATATAATAGTATT
>CAZVTX010000263.1:0-5452 GCA_964629395.1 uncultured archaeon | reverse complement strand
GATTAAAGTAATCCTCATACATCAATTTTGAACCATATGGTGCCGTTTGATTTATATTTACGATTATAGCCGTAGTGTCATCAGCTGCAACATCATAATTTCCGCTTACATACGGATTTTGTGCATGAAAATTAATCGCCTCAATAGTAGTTGTAAATGATAATACAGCAGCAATGGTAAAATTCTTTCTTACAAGTTTATTTGATGAATTTATATACCAACAAGAGATCTTATCTCCTACATTTAGACTTAAATTATTCATAATATCTTCCGTAATTACACAATGATCGTTACCAGCATTTAAAGCATCTTGAACAGTTTTATAAGAATTATTAAGTTTATATAATAATTCTGTATATCCTTTTAGAGTTGTATTTTCCCAAGCTATATAAACGGCTTTCCCCTTATTATTATTTATAGCGTTTAAAGGATCATTATAACTTGGATCTGCTACAATTGTATTTGTTTCATTGTCCCAAACCCTTTCTGCAATTTGTACTTTCCCTTCATATCCATTCTCTTTTGCAAATTGCATGATCTTTTGTCTGACTAAAGTTCTATTTATCCATGGTAAATCCCAATAATCAAAATCATGGTCATCCCCCTTTAATAAAAGATCTGCTTCGGGTAACCAATCAAAATAATCATTAATAATCGGAATGACTGATTGCCAGGAAATAAATGCACAATATTTGCCCCTTTTATTTGCCGGAGTAATATCGGATTTTTCTTCCCATGTTTCGGAAATACCGGAAATGAAATCGGTAATACCTATTATTGTAGCATTCACTTTTAATGACCCAAAATCAATTGTAACATTATCTCCTACACCTTTATTTAAATGGTCCTCATCCGCAAGTTGTTTTGTTATTATAACGGAATTTCTCTGTGAATCTAACTTTTTAAATACTTCTTTATCGCTTAAACCTCCTGTATCTTGCATTTTTACTTCATTAACGGCATCATAAAATTTCTCACCTTCAATGATGTATACATTAACTCGAGGTTCATCTTGTTTTTCGCTCCACCACGTCCCATAACCATCAATTTTTACTCTTATAGAATTCATAACCGCCGCTTTCTCAACAGCACCATCGATAACATTTTTATCGGCAATTAAAACCTCATCCATTCCGAAAGTAGAGCCTTCAGAGGTTAAAACAATATCTCCCCCGAGATATCTCGGCATCGTATTGTAATAAATTTTATCCAGACTATATAAAACATTTGCAACCATCACTAAAAATCCGATAGCTAAGCCGAACATGATAAAGGTAATTTTAGTCTGCTTCGGATCTCTCTTTAAATTTTTATCCGTGACTTTCCTATATGCTCCTAGGAAAAAGACGAATATGTAAGAAAAGAACTTGCTAAGAATTGGAATGAAAATTGTTGAGATTACTATAAGACCTAAAATAAATGGAATTATTCCTATAAGAGTCATTGTTAAATTTCTATAAGAAGTCGCCAAGATACAATATCCAAAACCCGCCAAAATAATACCAATTAACGGAAATATCAGTTTCTTAATTTTTTTACCGCTCTCAGAGGATTTAATATTTCTAATTGCCTCAATTATCTGAATTCTGGTAGCTATGTACGCAGGGAGTAAACCTATACCTACGCTAACCGCAAATGTTATGGTAAATACAATTAATAATGAAAGCCAATTATAGGTTAATGTTAATTGGAAATCGGATTCTGCCATTATCGATGTAAAAAACACTTTCTTTAAAAGCGGACTTAAACCTAAACCCATAAATATACCCAAAATTGCACCTATAAGAGCCAGTATGATTGCTTCAAAAAGAAATAGCTTAAAGATCTCACTTTTATATATCCCTTGAGCTCTAAGAACACCAATCTCATATTTTTGTTCTGATACGGACATCATTAATGTATTTAAAGTCAGCATTGCAGCGATAATAAATGAGATCATAGTAAAGATAATTAATATCATTTGCATTGAGCGAACTGAATCAGCTACTTGTTCCATCATTCCGCTTTTGATATTTTCACCGTAATAACTGCTGGGCATTTTTTTTAATAATTCGTCCCCATAATCAACAAGTTTATCAAACTCCACATGAATATAAAGCAAATTTATTTTATTTCCTGTAACATTCAGCATTAATCTCATTTCATTAATATCAACATAAATCGCCCTTGTAATATGAATTCTAGTTGATTTATTTACGGAATAATCATAGCTAATATCCCATCCTTCAGCCTTATCGTTTATAATTGCTGCAACAGTATAAGTTTCCCAAGTAGAGCTATTATCCCAATTAGTAGTATTATCACTTCTTAAAGGTATATAGAGGGTATCTCCGACCTGAAAATCATATACATCTTGAACCCAATTAGTTATAACAACATATTTTTGATTTAATTTTAAAACTTCCTCAATATTTTCCGGCTCTCCTTTAAGCGAATTTTCCACATCATCCGTCCAATTTAAAAATTCTGCTTTTCCAAAGCCAACATCATTTTCTACATCTATTCCGAAAAATGTGGTCTCATATGCATATTCTTCAGGTTGCTCTGGGGCGTTAATAACAATATGTTCGGAAACTACACGTCCTGTATGGCTTACGTATCCATCAATTTTATCAGCACCGGATTCTTTTATAAAATCATCAGCTTCAAAATAGCCGTCGCTCACATTAAGGTGTTCTTTTATTCCTATATCGGTATATCCTAATTGTTCCGCTACGCCATTTAAATAGCTTTGAAGATAAGACTCGTTTAGAATTGTTATCCCTGTTAATAATGCGGTTCCTAGAGCAATCGCAAGTATGGTTAAAATTGTTCTTGATTTAACTCTTGTTAAATTTTTTGCAGCCATTTTAAAAAACAAAAAGCCGCACCTCCTCTTATGAATTTGCTGAATCTTTTATAATTTTACCATCAGACATAAAAAGGGTTCGAGTACAATATTTTGTAAGGTCAGGGTCATGTGTAACCATAATAATTGTTTTATTGTATTCTCGATTGAGTTTTACTAAAGTTTCCATTATACTCGCCGTTGTTTTAGAATCTAAATTACCTGTAGGCTCATCCGCAAGAATAATAGCAGGATCCATTGCAAGAGCCCGAGCAATAGCTACCCTCTGCTGTTGCCCTCCAGATAATTGGTCCGGTTTATTATTCATACGATCTCCAAGACCAAGTTCTGTTAATATTTTTGTAATTCTTTTCTTTCGCTCTTCTTTTGGAATTTTTAAAACTTTAAGGGGCAACTCTACATTTTCATAAGCCGTAAGCACCGGAATAAGATTAAAGAATTGGAAAATAAAGCCCATTCTTTGTCTGCGAATTGTTGTTAATTCCTTATCGCTCATTTCCGCAAGATTTTTCCCTTCAAGGTAGATTGTTCCGGAGGTTATTGAATCTAAGCCTCCAATCAAATTCAGAAGAGTAGTCTTTCCGGATCCAGAAGTGCCCATAAGTGCTATAAATTCACCCGGGAAAACTGCAAATGAAACACCATTTAAAGCATGAACCTCAATATCTCCCATATAATATATTTTCTGTAAATTGTTGACCACTAAAACAGGAGATTGATGCTCTTTTTCCCCATATGCTTCAGATATCAAAATTTATCATCTCTTAGATTTTGTTATTAGATATTCAAATAAGATTCGAAAAAATATAAAAAGATAATTTTTCTATATTATGCGAAGAATTTTAAAAATTTACGCTGCAATGAAAAAATTAAAAAATTCAAAATTTTTCAAGATTTATTTTAATTAAATCTCTTGAATTTTAAGAAATTTCAATGTTATAAATAATGATATAAAAATAAAAATAGAAATGAAATAATAAGGTAAATATGTCGAAATTTCTCCAAGTGGACAAATAATTACCGGCCCTAGTGCACCAAATAGAAAACCTAAAGCGTTATTAAATCCTAAGCCAGATCCTTTTAATTCGGGATACGAATTATGTATAACCTTTAAAATATGTGTATTTCCACTTGTTTGATACAATGCAAAACCTATTCCCGATAAGATAGATGCAATAATGAAAAGAGGAAGATTATGAGTCATGCTTACTATAATAAACATAGAACCAAAAACGATTATTATAATTTGTCCAATATATAAAATTGGTTTAGTGCCAAACTTATCTATTAATCGTCCTGAATAAAAAACAAAGCTAATATAAACAAGAACAATTAAAACCATTAACTGACTTGTTTGAATTTGATCTAAATTCCAATCAACCTGTAAAACCCAAATCAGATAAACTACAATTCCACTAAATAAAAACCATCTGATCCAATTTATAAATATAGAAAATCTGTATTGGGGGTCTTTCATTAATTTTTTAATATCTTTTAATTTAATATGTTCTTGTTTAAGATCCTTTTCATTAGTTTTTTCATTTAAATTATTATTGATATAATGATGTCTTTTTATATGGTCATCCTTAAGGAATATAAAGATTAACAAACCCGATATCAATGCTAATATCCCCGAAAATAAAAAAATATTTCTAAAGCCGAAAAAATATGCTACATACCCGCCTATTGCAATGCCTCCAAAATAGCCCAAAGAGAGAGAAAAAGAATAATAAGACATAGCTTTTCCGTGATATTCCTTCTCATATCTTTCACCAATAATTGCCTGGATTATTGAGCTATATGCCCCCGCTCCTTGTATAGCTCTAAAAATAATCAATTGCAGAATTGTTTGAGCAAAAAAACATAAAAAAGTTCCGATAATATAAATTGAAATCCCTATTGATATTATAAGTTTTCTACCATATCTATCAGAAGCAGCCGCTAAAGGGAATTGAAATATTGCTTGAAATATTGAAAAAATTCCAACAATTATTCCATACGAGGCTAAGCTACCGGATAAACTCAGCACAAATTTAGGGAGACCTATATCAACGATACTTGAACCTAAATTTCTAAAAAAGTTTGCCAAGAGTAAAATTAAGATAACATAGGAACCCTTATGAATTATATCAATGTTATTTTCTTCCAGATTTCCTTCTGTTTTATTAGACAAATTCATTGAAAAAGGAAATATATTAAGCTTAATAAAATTATTTTTAATAAGACTTAAGATATCTTTTTAATTCTTTTATTAATAATATTAGAAAACAAACATAATAATTTTCCAAAAAACAATTATGGGCTCGGTTATCGAGGTTTATGATCTATCTAAGGTTTTTTTTAATAAAAAAGAGAAAATAGAGATTCTGGCTTTAGATAAGATTTCATTTAACGTGAGAAAAGGCGAGATTTTCGGTTTGTTAGGGCCAAATGGAGCGGGAAAGACGACAACAATAAGATTAATTACAGGATTATTAACGCCAACAACGGGAACAATCTATATAAATGGAACCGAACTTTTTAATAATGCTCATATTTTTAGGGAAAAAATGGGCATCTTAACGGAGAATCCGGGATCATATGAAATGCTATCTGTTTATGAGA
>CAZVTX010000262.1:1833-5459 GCA_964629395.1 uncultured archaeon | reverse complement strand
AAAGAGAGATATTTAACTTTAGATAATAAATTTTAATCACTATTTCTAATTTTTTTTTTATTTTATTTCTTAAGAAAAACTAATTTATTTATTAAATTTAAGAAAGATTTTTTATAAGAAATTCTTAAATTATTATGTTATGGAGCGATTTAATTCAGAAAGAATTTCCGCAGAGGATGTGGGCATTCTTGATAAAAATGCAGAATGGTTAGGTATTCCACTAGCCCATCTAATGGAATGTGCAGGTTATTCAGCCGCTTTAGAGATAATCTCAAAATATAATTTAGAAACTAATTCAAAAGTGTTGATTTTTTGCGGTTCCGGTAATAATGGTGGAGATGGTTTTGTTATTGCCCGCCATTTAGCTGCTTTTAAGATTAATCCTATTGTTATATTGTTGAGTCCTCCTGAAAAGATTAGAACGCATGAAGCGAATATTAATTGGAATATTATAAAACGGTATTTAACATATTCGATACAGTCAAAAATTATAACAGATTCTTCCGATTTACATAAATTTTTTGAAGTTATTGTTTCTGAAGGTGATATAAAATTAATAATTGATTGTATGCTGGGAACGGGTATAAAAGGTAAAATAAGAGAGCCGATTGCAACTGCTATAGATGAAATTAATCGATTAAAAGAAGAAAAAGGAATAAAAGTTGTAGCTATTGATGTGCCTTCCGGATTAGATCCTAATACGGGAAAAGTCTTCGATAAAGCAATTAAATCGGATTTTTTAATATCATTTCATAGAATCAAAAAGGGTCTTAAAACCGATGGAGACTATATTAAAGAAATTACGGTTAAATCTATAGGAATCCCTCCAGAGGCAGAAATATTTATCGGCAGAGGTGATTTTCTTTCTACTATGAAAGCCCGACCCTTAGATTGCCATAAAGGGCAATATGGTAAGTTACTTATAATAGGAGGGTCGAAAGACTATTCGGGAGCTCCTGCCTATGCTTCTCTTGCTGCTATTGCTTTCGGAATAGATCTTGTTATTACATATGTTCCTGAAGTCATCGGTGCAACTTTGCGAAATTATTCACCTAATTTAATTGTGAGAACGGGAAAAGGCGATTATTTAGGAGCAGATGCTTATGAAGAATTACATGAATTAATTAAGTGGTGTGATTCCGTAATTATAGGGCCAGGGATTGGATTAAAAGAATCTACTGAAAATTTACTAAAAATGGTCGTAAAGAATATTGTTGAGTTAAAAAAAACCTATGTATTGGACGCTGATGCATTAAAATTAATTAAAAATCATCTTGATTTAATAAAAAATTCAAAATGTATTTTAACACCACATGAGGGAGAATTGAAGATATTATGCGGAGAATCGATGCCGAATTATAATGATATCGAAAAAAGATTCTTAAAAGTGAAAGAGATCGCTAAAAATTTTGGGTGTGTACTCTTACTCAAAGGCCCTTATGATTATATAAGCAACGGAGAGATCGTTAAGATAAACAAGACAGGTTGCCCTGAGATGTCCAAAGGCGGTACAGGCGATGTTCTTGCGGGTTTATGCGGAAGTTTTTTAGCTTTAGGAAATTCACCATTCCGATCGGCTTGTTCGGCAGCATTTTTAAACGGATACACTGGTGAATATTGCAAAAAATATCGTAGCGAGAGATTTACTCCGATGGATATGATAAATAATTTAGACCTAAGTATAAAAGAATTAATTGAATGGAGATTAAATTAATTAGATTTCAAATATAAATTTTATAAAGTTTAAAGATATATAATTAATAGCAATAAATTAAAAAAAACATTAGGTTAAAGGATATGCCTCAAGGTTTACAAGTTTTCCTTATTAATAGTGATGGAACTACAACAGAGATCAAGACGGATGGCCCCATTAAGGATGTTTTAAAATCAGAAGAATGTTATGTTATTGTTAGTGATGAGTTGAGAAAGGTAATTCTCTGGAAAGGGCTTAAGAGCAATGTTAGGTCAAAATTTATTGGAGCAAAAAGAAGTCAGGAGATTAGGGGACAAGTTGGATTACACTATTCGGGAGAAGCTGTAGATGAGGGAGATGAAGATGATGATTTAATAAGGATCCTCGGAGGAAGAACAGAGGGTGGAATAGCAAAAGAGATTAGAGAAGATAAACCGCAGCAACATCCTTTAAGGCAAAAGCCAATTTTTGAACCTCCAAGGCCCGCCGAAGGAATGAATATCGCAGGAAGTTTATCAAGGCCTACCAATTCAGGACCCTTGTATACAGGAGAACCTATGACATATTTTGAAGAGGAGGCTCAGATAAATTTTAATCAAATAATGCAAAAATTAGAAGAAATTGCAATTCCAGATGGTTATGAAAGAGAGTTAATAATAATCGGTAATTCAGCATATTCGATTGTGGAGAAAGTTCAAACATTCCTTGGTAAAAAGCAAGTTGAGAAAGTAATCGAAAAAGTTAGCTCAATTCCCGATGGTATATTTTTTGCCGAGGATTATTCTCCAAGAGTCTTATCGGAAAACGGAAAGATACTCGCAATTGAATTTTTAAAACGTGTCGGCCAAAAAACTCAGCCAGCTCAATATAAAGACAAAAAAGAAATATTAAAAGAACAACTTAAACAACAATTAGGGGCTAAACAGCAATAATTTAAATTTATAGTCAATTATTAAAATAATATATTTTATATTCAAATATTAGAAAATTAATTTTAAACAACAAAAGGTAAAAAATATGAGTGATTTAACACCTCAAGAAGCACAATCTCTTAGTAGGTTCTTAGCAAATATTACAGAACATACCGAACTTGAAGCTCTTGCATTAGTTACCCGTGATGGTCTTAGACTTGCATTTTCATGTGTTCCCGGATATGAGGTAAACCCCGATTTATTTTCAAGTATGAGTGCAATCATTCTCCAAAGCGGGGAAGATGCCGTGAATAATTTAGGGTATCATAATTTATTAGAAGTTGTTCTTAGAGGTGAGGATGCATTTATTATATTAAGTGATGCCGGGCGATTTCTTCTAATGGGAGCTTCTAGGAAAATACAAGATTTAGGTAAAATAGTATCCGTTTTTCGTTATTATGCCGGTGAAATCAAAAAACGCTATCCTAAGAGATAAAAATAAATAGGAATTCTTATTTTATTTTCTAAATTTATACGCCATACTTTATAATTTAAACCTTTAAATTTAGAAAAAAGTTATAAATAAATTAAAAACAATAATTCTATTATTGAATAATTAAAAAAATATACATTAAACCACTATTCACTCTAAAAAATGATTTATTATGTCTGAAGTTAAGGTTTTTGTGGATATCACGGAAGACACGACCGATAAAGTGGTAATTTGTCCCGAAAATGCTAATAAATTAAATGTTCAATCGGGAGGAAGAATTACAGTTGTAAATCCCGATAATAATAAAACTAAGGATGCAACTGTAGAAATTTCTGACATGGTTTTAGATTTTGCATGTCAAATTTCTAAGAATGTTGTTGACGACCTTGAATTTGCGGGTGTAGAAGTTATCTTAAGGCCATCATTAAGTTCTTTTTCAAGTGCTCCCGAACCACAACAAGCGGCTCCAGCTCTCGCTCCTGCTCCAGCACCCCAACCTGCAGCGCCTAGCCCAGCACCAGCACCTGCT
>CAZVTX010000262.1:0-1733 GCA_964629395.1 uncultured archaeon | reverse complement strand
GCTCCCGCTCCTGCTCCTGCTCCAGCACCTCAACCTGTAGCGCCTAGCCCAGCACCAGCACCTGCTCCCGCTCCTGCTCCAGCACCCCAACCTGCTATGCCTACCCCTATCCCTCCAGCACCTTCATTAGGAACGCCATCTGGTCTTAGTACACCTCAATCACAAGCACCTCCTGCACCAGCAATTCCAGAAGCTCCTGTTGAACCCTATCCAAATAAAATAGATATTAATATCTTAAAGCAACAAAGAAATGGAATAATATTAAAGCCCGTAATAGATAATACAATTCAGGGTGGAAGAGTTAAATTAAGTTCAAATGTTTTAAGACAATTAGGTTTAGGACAGGGAATGCTAATTGCATGGGAAGATCCGCTTACAAGATCACTGGGATCTGCTAGGATTGATGAAGCCATGATTTCCGATAATGAAATTCATATGAGTAAAGATACTAAAGAAGATACTAATATTGAAGCGGAACAAATAGTAGTTTATTCTACAGAACCTCCGATCGAGAAAGCTTCAGAAGTAATGCTCGAAGTTCAGAGTCAACCGAATTTAATGGGTTTTTGCCTTATAAGTCCCCGTGTGCAGCACACACTTTCTATAAATGAGGGAGAAGTTTTAGCATTTGAAGATGAACTTACCGGTGCGATTGGTGCAGGAAAAGCAAAAATAGATGAAAATATCCCGGATAATGTTATAGTTATAGATAGCGAAATTTTAGAAGCAAGCGGAATAGGGAGTTTTGAAGTGAAAGTATCAAAAAACCAACGACAAATAATCCCCCTACAGAGTATATCTATGGGTATTTCTCCCATTTCGGGTGAAAATATGTGGGAGATTATTAGTACAGCAAGGCAAAACGTTGATTCACTTAAGAGCTGGTTATCTAATTATATTATATTTAAGGGAATTAAATTGAGATGGAGTGCAGTAAATATTGCATGTTCAGTTTTGAATACAGTTCCCGATTTAACGGGTGATGTATTGGCACAAGTAACTCCCAATACAACTTTAAGTTTATCTCCTACGGGATTAATTCCATTTAATGCTATTCTTATTATCGATATTAGCCGTTCTATGATGGCTCGAGATGTATTAGTTACTAATATTGCTCCCGCAATTGAAGGCATTAAAGCGGCTATGATGTCAAGAGAAATTCAAGAATTTTTGAAAAATTTTAAGGATGGAATTAATATTCCTAGAAGAATCGCTGCGGCTTTTGCAGCAGTATTATTTTTAAGCGAAAAAGTTGGGCGTGGGTTCGGAGAAAAAGTAGCCGTTATAAGATTTGCTGATGAGGCGCAAGTTTTGCCTTTTGGAAATAGTTTTTATATGGATAGTGCAAGCGGTCAGAAAGATATATTAGAAGATGCTGCACGTGTGATTGTTGATAGAATTGGAAATGCTTATGGTCAAGCTACTAATATGGGTTTAGCAATGTTAAAGGCTCAAGAGGTTTTATTTGAATTTGAGAGAATCAACCCCGACCAGCCAACTATGATCGTTTTATTAACCGATGGCGCTCCTACAGATGGTGAAAATTTCTTCCAGGCAATTCAAGCATTTAGCGAGAATCCTAACGTTGTAATTTATATATTAGGATTAGGAAATCCCGATAAAGAATTAATGCAACGCGCAGCAGCTTTATGCGGAGGAGAATATTTTGAACCTAATGATGCAGGAGAATTATTGGTATGGTACTCAAAAAGAGCCAGAGATTTAACGGTTAA
>CAZVTX010000261.1:0-5492 GCA_964629395.1 uncultured archaeon | reverse complement strand
CCTGCATTTATCGCACTCGAAAGTTTATTAGCTAAAATTCGCATTGAGGGTTCTTCTTCGGCATTACCCGTGCCAGCACCACAGCATAAAGCTTCTTCTTCGTAATCAACGGGTATTGCTCCAGTAGCTTGAACCAATTCCCGTAATTTTACGGGTTTAAATGGATCATCGGTCTTCATAATTTCTGAAGGACGACTATAATGGCAACCCGTATGACATGCTACTTTTAAACCTGATAAATCATTTACTACATTTTCTTTTATTTTTTCAGCACCAATCTCATATAAGACCTCAACAAAATGTTTTACATTAATGATACCTTTGAATTCACGGTTAATTTCGTTTAAAATTTTATTTATTTTTTCTCTCTCATGATCATCATGTTTTAATTCCTCATTTACGGCTTTTAAAGTTTGAAAGCATCCATTACATAGAGAAATTATATCTTTTTCTTCTTGTTCTGCGAGAGTTAAGTTTCTCGCAGCCATAGCCAACCAGCTGGTATGATCAACGGCATGAAATCCAACTGGATCTGGGCAACAAGCAAAAGGTGCTTCTGAGGTTTTTATCCCTAGTTTTTCAAAGACCTTTCTTGCAGAAGCTTCGATAAAAGGAATCCTATTTCCGATTGTGCAGCCTTGAAACATTTTATATTCTTGTACTTTTGCCATATTTTCATTCCTCCTTTTATTTATTTAATAATATCATTTAATTTGGTTATATTTAATATTTTTTTTATCTCCTCAACAGGAGGAGCCTCTATTTTAGGGAGCCCTAATTGATCCCTACGCCTCTCAATTGCAGGTTGCATAGGAATCGCTTTACCGCTCTCATAAATCGCTTTTGCTTGAGCGGAATAATGTTCGGGACATTCCCCTCTTTTTACGCTCATATTCTTTAGAACTGTAAATATCTCTGTTAATTCAATATGTTGAGGGCAAACACAATCGCATGTGTCGCAAACTGTACATCCCCATATGTTAAACTTGTCATCTGCATCAAGAATGATACTTTTCCATCCTAAAAAGGAAGCTAATATTAGCTTTCTTGGATTGTATCGTTCGGGCTCAATTTTAGCTACAGGACAAACATCAGCACATCTATTACATTGAAAACAATATTTTAGAGTATCATGAATATGAGCATCCATTATTAATTTTTTAAATTCGTAATCAACAACAACCATTTTAATTCACTTTATTTTTTATATTAATTTTAAAAAATTCTATATAATTTATTTTATCCAAGGCTCAGGTAATTTAAGCCCTTCAAGAGCCTTGTCCTCAAACACCTGTTTTGCCGTGTGCATCAGAGACTTTTCGATTCCTGCAATGTTGTGGTTGGTTGCAACCATGAGGTTTGCCTTCTTGCAGATACCGTCGGCATCCGACCAGATATGATAAAGCAATAAGCCTCTCGGAGCCTCAACTACGCCTATACCTTCACCTTCTTTAGGCTCTACATCTAACGTTTTACAATCCGGATTTACTATATCATCATCCTGTAAAAGTTCGGCAATTATCTCTATAGCTTCAACCGTCTCAATAATACGGGCCCAATGGTAAGCAAAAGTATGGTGCGAAATCTCTCCTAATTTATCACGCATGGCTTTAAGAGCTTCATCGGCAAGCGGAGTTGCCATCTTATCGGCACAATTAATCATCGCAAGCGTATTGGCACGATAAATACCATCAGGATAACCTGCGGGCTTATAAAAGGTGTGTGTAGCATATGAATGCTTGGGAATATATTCTCCTATACAATCAAGATATTTATGATAATCATAATCGATCTTTTCGCCGTCAGGCGTCACTACTCTAATATTTCCCTCATATATATCATGTACGCCGTTATTGGTCATACCAAGATAATATGTAGGTACAACAGCCACATTAGCAACAACGTCCCAATAATCATCAATAATCTTAAGTGCAATATCGACCGTTTTCTTTGTAAATTCGATCTGCTCCTCAATTTGCTTTAAGAACCAATCGCGGGTGTCCTCATCAAGCGGCTTTTTCATACCGCCTACAATCGCAGCAATCGGGTGCACGGACTTACCGCCAATGGCAGCACATAATTTCTGTCCAAAATCCATCATCTTAAGTGCCATAGCACCCACATCGGGCATTTTGTTGATTACATAAACAACATTCCTTAAGGCGGGGTCGGCCATAGGACCAAGCAGAAAGTCCGGAGCGGCTAAAGCATAAAAATGAAGCAAGTGGGAGGAGTATTGCTTGGCATTAATCAATAATTTCCTCAGCTTTAAAGCGGGCTTGGGGATCTCTACGCCCCATGCATCTTCTACAGCCTTAGTCGGGGCTAAATGGTGCGGAATCGGACAAATACCGCATATTCTCGGTGTAATCCTCGGGATATGTTCGCAATATCTGCCCTCTACAAACTTTTCAAAAAATCTCGTGGAAGTTACATTAAACTGAACGTCCTTTATCTTTCCATCATCTCCAATAATAACCCTCATATCCCCATGCCCTTCTAGACGGGTAATGGGTTCTACCTTTATCTCTTTTACCATTTTTATTCCTCACCCTCTTCAAATTTGTCGTGGTATTTATGACCTAATGTACTTGCAGCGAGTGTAAATCTATTAAATAATCCCGCTGGATCTTTGATTTTATTTAAAACTTCTTCTACGGGTTTATCTTGACATAAAGATCCTATTGCACTAATCATTTTAGCGCCTTGATCTTTTACGCCAACTGGGGGTCCATAACAACCCATACAAGGTGCATTTGCATTATTTGGGCAAATTGCCCCACAACCTGCTTGAGTAACGGGACCTAAACATATATATCCTTGTTCTAAAAAGCATTTATCCATCGTAGGCAATCCCTCATAATCCCTTTTTATATCAATAGGAATTTTATCCACAACTGTTCTAGAACAATGACTACAAACTGTTTTAGAACTGAATTTAAAGTTAGGATCATCCTTTAATAAATGTAAAGCTCTTCCTATTATTAGATCAATGACATTATTTCCTGTTGGAGCTACATCTACTACAATCTTTCCGTCAACTTCTTTTGTTTTAAAACTTTCCGGTTCATAGGCTAATCTTTGTATTAAATCTCCTCTAAAGTAAAAATTTGTAATGTTAGATACCCCTAAATAAAGATCTAAGAAATGCTGAAGACTTGCTGCTTCCTCTGGTTTTAATGTTAAAATATTTTCAAGCATTTCTTTTAATTTTTCAGCTTTGGTTCCAGGATTTGCTGTAGCTTTAAAGCAACCATAACAAACATCTCCATTATTAGGACACATAAGTTCACATCCTGCGGATGTTATCGGTCCATAACATAGGATTCCCTTGTCTAAAAGACAACCCTCATTCTTTAATTTACAATTCTCGCAAACACAACTTTTATTATTTAAAGAAGCCGGACCTTCACCTAATAATGTCAATAAATAAGAAATTGCGGCAAGAATATTTTCAGTTCTAGGTGGACAACCAGGTATGAATACATCAACATCAATAATATCGTCCACATTTACAACAAAATCCTCAAAACCAGGAACATTTTCAGTTGGTTCTCCAGCAGTATCTTTATTTGTAATAGATTCTGCTTCAATAAATTTTCGTTTTACTAATTCTTCTTTATCCCATAAGTTAGCCAATCCTGCAACACTCCCATAACAAGCACATGCACCAAAAGCAACGATAATTCTACATTTCTTCCTCATTAATTTTACATTATGAGTATCTTCCTTTGTTCTTACCATGCCTTCTATAAATCCTACAACAATTTCACCGTCTTCTCGATCCTCTAAACTTTTATGTTTAAAATCCACTACTGCCGGCCAATATACGATATCTAATTGCGGTAATATCGGCAATAAATCTAAATGAGCGTTTAATAAACTCTGATGACAACCCCAGCATGAAGATAATTGCATAAATGCTACTTTAACTGGCATATTTTCTCATTATTTATTGTAGTTAAATCTTTATATATTTGATTCGTGTAATATTGAATTTTTTAAAAAACTTGTTGATTCAAGACATTAAGAAAAAGAGAATAAAAAGAGATTTATACAATCTAATAAAGGTTATAAAATAGCAATACCTTAACTTTTCTTGATTTTTCTTCTAGAAAAGATTATTAATAAAACAGCCAAAAATTCATAGCTGCCGTTAATGATTCCATTTAGTATTGAAAGCATATCCGATAAAATCGAGCCTGCAATTATACTTGTTGCTAAAAATATGATTAATCCTATTAATCCCATTCCAGCACCAACTGCGATGATAAATTTTCCTAATCTAATTTCTTTAGCGGCAATTAAAGAACCGATTATTACCGAGATTCCTCCGCCCGTAGCAACATAGGATAAAATCATTAAAAATATTGTTAAAAACATTTGCATCTCCTTTGAATCTATTTGCTGGGAAGTATAATCAACAATTAGCTTAAAAAATCCGATGTTTCCGATGACTGAACCTATAATCATCAAAATTCCGCCTATAATACAGAAAAAAATCCATTTATTATTTTCTTTTGAAATTTTCTCGCACCTTAATTTTTTAAAATTATTAAAATAAAAATTTTAATAAAATTTTTTAAATCATTTGATTATGAAAAATCAACACGGTTGGGATGAGTATAAATATTCATTCGAGAGCCTCGAACAAATCCAATTAACGTTAATCCATAGGCAAAAGCCAACCGAACTCCCGACTCTATTGCTGCAGATAAGGATGCAAAAATAGGGATCTTTGCTCTTAATGCTTTCAAAACCGAATCACCTGTAAGCCTTCCTGTTGAAGTTAATAGCAGGTTTTCAAATTTATAGCCTTTTATAAGAAGATCTCCAATTACTTTATCAATTGCATTATGTCGTCCTATATCTTCCTTAATACTAAGCATTTTACCATTAAAATCAAAGATCGCCGCACCATGACATCCTCCTGTCTCTCTAAATAATTCTGTATGCTTTTGCATTTTTATTATCGATGAAAAAATAATTTCTTTCTTAATTTTTATCTGTTTTTGCATATCAAAAGTTTGATTGGATAAATCAAGTACTTTTTTTATTGATTCCCTCCATTCAGAGGGAATTCCACAAGTCGTGTCAATTACACGATTTATTAGGTTTAAATTTAGATTCTGTATAGAATTTTGATTTAATTCAATAAATACATTATTTTCCAACTTATTTATTATTATATTTTTAATATCCTTGATAGAATTAATGATTCCTACTGAAAATAAAAATCCAATTGCCAACTCTTTAATGTCCTTTGGTAAACATATTATATTTACAATAGGGTGTGAATTAACGTATATATTAATTGGTGTTTCAATAAGAATTATATCATTAACTTCTTGAATCCTATTCTTTTTAATTTTTATAATTTTAATTGCCCGTTTGTACATTATAATAGAATATAATGCTAAGGAATATTTAAATTAAAAACTAAGATTTAATTTTAATTTTAACGATAAAAAATAAAGAATAAATTAAAATAA
>CAZVTX010000260.1:0-5496 GCA_964629395.1 uncultured archaeon | reverse complement strand
AACATATTTTCTCTTAGGTGATGTAAATTTCATAATTGTCGGCTTAGCGTTCGGAGATTTTATCTTTGCATGTCTCTTTTTTGAGTTTTTCATTTATACAAAAAACAAAAAAATATAGGAATTTTATTATTAGATCCTAAATTTTAAAGTGAGGGCATTCTCTACAATTTAAATCGTTACTTTTAGAAGTATGCAGTAATTTTTTTCTCCATTCAATCATTTTTGGATGATACCAAACATCTTTTAAAAAATTTTGGCATTCTAAAATATTAAAACTATATATATCGGGCTCTCCTTCAAGAAATGAGCAAAAATATGAAATTCCATTCACATTTATATAAAGCGAAAATAATCCCGATTCGCAAGGCTCAACTAACGTTTTAAATTGTTGAAAATTTTTATGATCTTTAATACTTCTTAAAAATTTGTAAGCAGAGCAAGAATCCATACCGATAGGTATGTTATGATTCAGAGAAAATTCAATTATTTCTTTAAATTTATCTTCCGAAAGCGAATGAAATCTAATCCCGCGACCTTTATTCTTAATGGATAAAAATATAATTGCATTCAAATTTTTTAATCTAGGAACTCTAATTTTGTCTCTAATTACCTCCTTACAAGATTCAAACGTTTCTAAGGCTGTTAGTTGATGAATATTTACCTGTTTTAAGAAATATCCTCTCTTTCCTATTCGATTAATTAATTTTTGCACAGCATTATAACAAATATCTTTATCATAATTAGAGACTGCCACAGCACCGCAGTATTTAGCTAATTTATCAGCATATTTATCGGTAATATTCCAACCATTTACCGTAATATTTGGAATCACTCTATTATAGCTGTTATTTTGGCAGTAATTAAGAATCTTAAATAAATCAGGATTTGAGTCTATATCACCAATTCCGAAAGCTATTTGAGTTAAATTTTTAGGTAATTTATGAAAGATAATTTTGAAAGTCTCAAATGACATATTTTCACCATTATGAGTGTTTGATTTATAGCACCAGGGGCAAAGTTTTCCATTAATTCCAGAACAGATTGTACTTATCTCGAGATCTAAAATCTCAGGTCCAAAAGGAGAGAAAAGAGGGTCATCCCTTAAACTTCGACCCCATCTTATAAATAATCCTGTATTAAAATTAAAATCATAGTTATAAATTCTACTTCTGACTCGTTTTATCATGTAGAATTAATCTTCTTTTATAATTTCATAATCTTTTAATTTATCTTTTTCACATTCTAAGCATACTAATCTTCCATCTTTTAATTCTATTCCTTCATAAGTAGGATCGTGGCCTCCTGTTTTACATGGTGTATTATCACTATTTACACTAGTAAATTTACCAATAACATCATATGGTAAAATATAGAAAAAATATTTCTCATCTAAATTGAAAGACTCATCTTCTAAGAAATCATCAATTCCTTCTAGAAAATCTTCCCAGACGATATTGAAATCAGTATCAATATAATATCCATCCTCTTTTTTCACGATATATGTGTCATAATTAAAGGAAGGGAACATAATTGGATGATTCGGGTCTAACTTTGCTTTTTCGGCTTTTTTCAATTTTTTGAGTAATTTTTTATAAAATTTTATTTCTTCCTCATCACCGATTAAATCATCTTCGTCTTCAATTATAATTTCCAGCATTTTTTTTGCTAAAGCAATAGCATTTTCATAAGCATCCAAGCTTACGATAAAACTCTCAGAACTGCTATTGCTTACAAATCCTAATCTAATTTTCAGAAAAATCATCTTTAATTTTAGTATATTTTAGTATTTTTTTTTATATTTAAATATTTCACTCTTATTAAGATTAAAAATCTTTAAAGTAACCGATTATTCTATTCATTTCAAATTTACAAAAATTAAATTAAATTTTCAGGGATTCCTTCACTAAAATATTTAGCCCGTGTAATCCAATTTTCGGAGAATTCGGGAATCATTGCTAAAATTGAGCCTCCAACCCAAACAGAATACGTGCGCTCTCTTGGAGCAATAATTCTGATTCCTAAATCATTTTTCTTTCGTCTTGCTAGCTCGAGTTCTAATTCCTGGTATATTCTTGATTTTAAGTTCGGAAACATAGAAGACCCTCCCGATAAAAAGATATTATTTAAAAGTTCTTGCCGGATGTCAATATCGCACTCCTCGATAACATCCATTATAGCAACGGGAAGAGGGGGATCCTCTGATTTAATTACTGTTGGGTCGAATAAAACTTCAGGAACCATAAATCTTTCTTTAGTAAGAGTTATTGTAGAACCATCCGGAAAAGAGAACACTTTTTTATAATCTTCTGCTCGTTTCATATCTTCATTATAATCTAAGGATACAAAACACGCGCGTTCTTTTAAAGCACGCACCAATTCCTTCCCTACGGAAGAATCTGCAGAAAATCCAGCATTAGAGAGAATCTTCTCCATATATCTGGTTAGAATACGCCCTCCAATATCAAGGATTTTAATTGCGTGGGAAATTTTATAGCCTTCATAAATAGGCACAATTCTCGTTCCGCTATCTCCAATTTCTATAACCAAACCCGTCCTAAAGCCTCCAGAATATAAAGTTAACATGGAATCTAATACGGGATAAAAGCCCATACATTGATAATGTTCTAAAAATAATTCAAATAATTTAGGAATATCGGATTTAGGGAAAATCGGATGTACTGCATATAATATATTTACTAAAGTAGAGTCAACCCTTAAATTATAAAAAATATAATCGAGAATATGTTGAAATAAATTCCAATCCATTATTCGCCCATTTTCAATAGGATTATAGATTTTATATAATCCCACGGATTGGATTTCGTCGCCAACATAAAATTCTTGGGAGTCCAGTCCATATTGTGCATCAAGATTTCGATATTTAGGTGTTCCTACGATGGTGGCAAAAACTTGGCTTGGAAAATCCTCGCCTGCAAAACCCGCTTTTGTAGAAAACTGGCCAATATCGAGAACTAAAGTAAAATTTCCCATTTTAAAACTTAAAAAATTTTTCTATATTTAAATAATTGCAACGAAAATTTAAAGATTAATTAAAAATCAATTTATATTAATAAAATTTTTAGCGGTGTATAGGTAGTTTCCGGAATAAATGCTTCACCAAATCTAGATCCAATCTCATTTCCTCTAAGGATAGCCGTATCTTCTGCCCAATCTAACACGCGTTCAAGAACTTCTTTTTGCGATAAATAAATATGATTAAAAATCTCTTTTTTTTTCTCCCAATATTTTTCAATATCTACAATTATAAATACAGAGCTATCAATATATTGGAATTTACAGGAGGGGGATTCATAATAATACACACCTAACGGTATCCAACTTCTTCCATGTCCGCCATAAGCTTTTCCCGTAGCACAGTGATATATTGCCTCCCGAACAATTAGAGAGAGATTTCTATGAACTCTATGAAAATCCGTAAAATGCGGAATCAATATTACCTGAGGTCGTAAATCCCGGATTAAATTAGTAAGTCGAGAAATCTTCTCTCGATTTATAACCATATCGGGGTATTCCAAAGTTATAAATTTACAATTTAAAATTTCGCTAACACGTTTTAACTCTTTTTGCCTTTCATTCAAAATTATTTCTTTATGTTCCTCTTTTGCATACCCTCCTAAGCCTTCTGTGGCAATGACGATTGTAATTTCTGAACCTAATTCATGATATTTTAGAATTGTTCCGCCGCAAGAAATGATTTCATCATCAGGATGCCCCGCAATAACCATCATTCTCTTAGGAACAACAATAGGAACATTATCATTACAAATAATAAAATTTGTATTTTTCATAATAATGAAAAATAGATATTAAAATAAATAAATACTACATTTATGATATAAGCTTAAAATTTACGAAAAAATTTGTAAAAATAAAGATAACTTTTTAGAAATTATTCTCCACGCATAATTTTCTTAAGTCTGGCTAATTCCTCAAGCATTTCGTCTCTTAAAGAACTAAGACCTCCTCCAGATTTTGGAGCGGTTGCGGGAGCACCAGGGGGACCTGCAGGAGCTTTAGGTAAACCTCCAGGAGCCGCGGGAGGGCCACCTCCAGGAGGTGCTACAGGCCTTTTTACGAAAGAGGGTGTCTTTACGACTCCACCTGGAGCGGTTGGCGGTGCACCACTACCTGGTGCTGGCGGCAATTTTGGTGCGGGAGGTAATCCCATTTTCGGTGGTCCACCTCCTCCAGGTGCTTTAGGCGGGGCTCCAGAGGGTGCTTTTGGAGGGCCACCACCTGGGGCCGTAGGTGGCGCACTTGAAGGCGCCTTTGGCGGACCTGTCATTCCAGGAGGCCTCTTTGGAGGGCCAGGGCGTTTAGGAGGACCACCTCCAGAAGCAGAAGCCTCGGCACCTGCTGCAGGAGCGCTCGAAGCCGCTGGAGCACCACCGCTTAATAATCCAATAAGAGTACTTGTAGCTGCTTTCTTTGCTTCAGGAGGGGGTGCAACCACCTTCTTAGAGGAGGAACTCTCTGTCTTAATCTCAGAAACTTTAATACCCTTTAAATCCTTTTCAGCTTTAGAGAGTGATTTAATGAAATCATTAATATTCTTAACTGTGTCTTCTAATTCATCGGCAAGAGATGAAAGTCCTTTTTTTAAAAAGTTAATAACTCTTGTAATTTTTTTCTTTTCAGATACCATGGTATATAAACAAATCCTCTAATTTTATTGAAAAATGAATTAAATCATTAAATAGGTCGTTAGTAATTATAATTGTATTATATTAATTTAAATTTATATTTTTAATGAATATTGATATAATTTTCTTATCTATTTTCACTTATTTATAGATTTTTATCGGATATATTTTTATAAAAAAAAGTAAATTTCGAATTTAATCTAAAGCTTTCTTTCGTTAGAAAATAATTTTAAAAATAATTATTTAAATTAAAAATGATATATAGTATTAATATCATAAAAGAAACTTACATTTAAAAAATTAAAATCTAAAATATGAGATTTAACTACGGATAAGAAATTCAAAATAAGTATGCATTGGTGATGATGTCTGGCTAAAAAAGAACTTTTCATTAAAGGGTAAACAAATCGTTGCCCTGTGAAAAAAGAGTTTATGAGATCGTAAACGAGCTCAAAATACCGTTAATTTTATGAGACATCCTCTATAAGCGGAAATTGATGAGCGAGTTTACGAGAAGGTTGCAATTGGGGGTAGCCCCCTCGCAAGTGTAGTATTTAGATTTGAAGAAGATGAATCTGTAATTCGCGGCTTTTTAGGACTTGCAGAGTATTTTCATACAGTGGTAATCAAAAGAAAAGATGAATTTTATATACCTCATAGCTCTATTTTGTTTAAATTAATCAGTGTTTAACCTTTTACCATTTTTTTTAATTTTCTTTTTTTCAAATTTTCTAAAAAAGAGTGAGGAATTTCATTTTAATTTAATGGATATAATAAGAAGATTTTTTTAATAATTCCAATACCTCCGATTCAGGAACATCATACCAATGTT
>CAZVTX010000259.1:0-5511 GCA_964629395.1 uncultured archaeon | reverse complement strand
CTGCTCCTATTGATAACATATGATCAATATTTTTATATTCATCCTCATCAAGCAATAAATCGGATGAAAATGGAACATAAGTAAATACCTCGCTTGAATTGAGGATTCTTAGGGATTTTTGGATAATAATCTAATGAAATTAAAACAAGAGCGGGAATAGAGATAATTAAAAGGATAATAAATGCGATAAAAAGCTTTTTTCTTCCGGGATTCATACGATTCAAATCAAATAAATTGTATAAATATTTTTTTAATTTCAAACTTCGGAAATTTATAAATATTTTAAAAATCACATTAGTTAAATTTTAAAAAGAAAATAGAATTTTTAATTAAGTTTTTATTAATATCTATATTCTTGAACTCCGAAATCTTTCCAGAGGTAAAAGAAAACATATTTACCGACCGCATAAGCCAGGAAAACGCCAATAAATTCATCAATAATGTAATGCTGTTTTACAAATAAAGTTGATAAAACAACGCCTGTAGCTATAATAATCGAAGTAATTGCAATAATTTTTCTTGGCAATGTCTTATCTAATTTATAATATTGATACCATGTAAAAGCGCATATCGTTGAGACTGCTGCATGGAGACTCGGAAGACAATTAAAAGATGTATCTGATTGGTAATAATCGTACATAACATCGGCAAAATAATTACCTTCAATTTTATTGCTTAATAATTCTTGTCTCCACCAATAAGTCGAGACCGGAAAAAAGATATAGATAAGGATTGAAATTGCTCCTATTATAACCAAGGACCAGCCGAGAGCATAACCTTTATCGTAATCTACAAACGCAAAATAGAGCATCGTTAAGACAACCATAGAATAGAATAAATAAACATAGAATATCGCCATTTCGGGAACAAAAGGAATCAAATTATCAAGAGGACCGAATACGAAATCTAAATGATATCCTTCGCCTTCCGAATATAATTGTCCTGTCCACTCGTATAGAATTAATTGTATCCCTATAAAAAATAAGAGAAGCATTACAAAAAGATTTCCGAGCCAATAGCTTATTCTCTCGCTCCATTTGTTTGAATTCCCTTTAAAAAATAATTTTTCAATTCCATTCTGAAATTTTTCGTGAATTTTCATCGTAAATCATCATTTTAAAATTTAATTATATTTTAAATATTTCTCTAAAATTATAAATTTTAGTTGAAAGTTTTTAAACATTAATATTATAAATTTTAATGGTAAATATATAAGAAGCGTTCCATATAGTACAAAAACAGCATGTTGTAATAGCCAGTGAAATAAACATCACATGCATGTCCACCCGCGGGCATCCAAATTATAGCGCATTTCTCATTTTCGGCGGCATTATATTTTTGCTTAATTTTTTCGGCTATATGAAACCATGTATTTAGAATATCATGTGTCCCTTGAAATATTAGACAAGGAGGGCTGTTTTTATCAATTAAATTTTCCGGATTTGCTAAATTCTTATCTTCGACTTTTATACCGAAATATTTCATCATACCGTTAGCAGGATAAAAAGGTATTAATCCCTTTATCGTAAGATTAGAACCAAATTGATCTTTATACTTTCCGCTTGCAATACCCAAAGCAAGAGCACAGGTTAAATGTCCGCCTGCCGATCCTCCGCTGATAAATACGGAATCTAAATTAGCATTATATTCATCTGCATGTGCGATTAAATATTTAGTAAAATAACCCAATGAAAAAACGATCTCATCTATGGTAAAATCTCCTAAAAGATAATCGGGAGTATTAGGTAATGAATAACCAATATCATATTGAGCATATTGGACGTCAAAAACAATATAACCTTGAGCAGCAAAATATTTATTCATTTGCAACATATTGGTTTCTCCCTTATCTAACATTACCCAACCGCCACCGTGGAGCCTAATCAATATACTTCCTTCTCCCGGTAAATTTTTAGGATCCTCCCTTGGCATATATACATCGAAATACAATTTCAAATTGGAGCCTTCATAAAATTTTACATCTCTCTTTACTATACAATCTTTTGGAGAACTTCCTAAAAAGTATTCAGGAAGGATGAAAGGAGATCTTAGAAAATATTTATCTTTAATATCATTAGGAATTTTTTCATCATAATCGGCACCAAAAGCATCGGTAAAATTTTTTTCCGCCATATAATAAGAAAAAGGAGTTGCCATTAATGGAATTAATAAGAAAAATGAAAAAATCAAACCTAATAAGCCGATAATTTTATGTTTTTTTAATGATCTCTTTCTACTTTTTAATTTTAAAAGTATTAGAGTATTTGAAAGAAAAATAATTGAAAAAAATATACCAAATTGTCCCGCTAATATCGTAGGTATAACTAAAATATCAATATAACATCCATACACGATTACAAATCCCAGATAAATCCCAATTATAAAAAAAAACCAACTAATAACCCGAAGAATTTTTTTAGTGTAATGCTTGAATTTTAAAGCTTTTGGCTTTAATTCATCATTTTCCTTTCCTTTAGATTCATGTAATAAAGTATTTCCTTGATATTTATAACATAATTGAGCAAAAATTAATCCAAATACAAAAATTCCAAAATACCAGCTATAGACGAATATAAAAATACCTAAATTCTTATTGGAATATCTTATGGAAATTAATAAATTTGCAAGCATTATAAATATCATCGCAAGAATTAAAAAAAGTAAATAATAATAGCTCAATTTGTTCAAAATTCTACCTAAATTATTTACTCTATTAATCTTCAAATTTATAGTATAAATCATTAAAATATTCCAAAAAATTGTTATTAAGAAAATAACCCCGTAAATTTCCCATAAAATATTATAATCCCTTATAATTAAATAGAAAATACCGGCCAAGATTGAAATAATATTCAAAAATATCGATATTTGGCTGATTAATTTTGTTTTCAAAATGCGACCTAAAGTTTTGGAAATTCTTAACTTTTCGGACATAGATAAGAAAATATTTTTTCAATTTTAAATTCATAAAAAATTTTATAATATAAAAAAGTCAAAAAATAAAATATGAATCAAGAATTATTCATTTTCAATATATCCCTATTTTTCTTTGGAATTGTTGAATTAATAATAAGTATCATATTATTAATCCAGATCCTCAAATCCGATAAAATAGCCCGCCCTTTTTTAAATAGTGTATTTATTTATTTCTTTCTCCTTACAATTGCAAATTTCCAGCAGGTATATTATAATATAATAAATTTCAGCGATATTGTAAAAACAGGCGAATTGCGAATTTATACAACATTTTGGGTTTTTCTTTTAACCTTATCTGCACCAATTTATCTTACCTATGAGATTGAAAAATTATTCTTTCAGGGAAAATCAATAATATCTAAAAAACATATTTTCACCATAATTAGTCTCCTGTTATTCGGCTATTATTTATATATAATGTTTTTAGAGGTTATTAAAGACATAAATTTTGTTAATACATTTGTATTAGCGAATTATATGTTTGCAATTATTCCTCTATTGGCTTTCCAAGTTTTACTATTCATTTTCGCATTTCTTTATTTAGCAATTAAAACGACGGAAAAATATAGAACTTATTCTCTTTTTGTCTCTTTAGGATGGCTTCTAAATTATGCAATAAATACAATCGTAACTCTCGTCGAAACGATCGCACCGATTTTAGTTATAATCCTGCTGATTCCAAAATTATTAGGCGTAATAATAACCGCAATCGGCTTTTATAAATTATATATGTTAAAAAGAATATAATCCTTAAAAATTGGAATTTTTTTTTTATTTTGAAAGTTTAAATTTTCTTTTAACTAAATTATTTATTATAATTTATCAAATATTAAATTAATTCAAAAGGGAATAACATGTTATCAAGTAAAAAACGATTAGCCGTATTTATAATCGGGATTCTAATTTTCATTATTCCTGTTGTTGTAAATCAAATCCTCATTATAGTGAATTCCCCATTAAATCCTACAAATATAGAACTCTTTCAAACGGAAACTACGGTAAAATATCAGTATGATGAAGGAAAATATAAGGGTGATTCCTATAAAATGACCATGGAAATTGATACACCCGATGATCCCGAAAAAGATTTCACTAAAGTAACCGTTAAATTAGGAGATGCAACAATAAAATTTGAAATTGATTATGATACGGGAAAATATGTATCCGGAGGAAATAAGACGGATAAGTATACATTTTTCTGGATTCCGGTTAAAAATCCGATGCTTAATGCATGGGAATTTATTCAAGATGAGACTTATGACATAGTTGACCCGATTGGTATTTTAGGAGCAAAAGGAGCATCATATACCCTTCAAATCGGCGAGCGAAAAGTCTATTGGGATTCACCTCCAGATATGGACGGTGCTCAATTTTCATTTATAATAAACATTTTTAATGAAAATGATAGTAAAGTCGCAAGCGGATTAATGGACTCAACATGCGGATTCCTTGAAATTTTAGATGCTAAAGATAAAGGTTATCTTGAAATAATCAGTCCCGGCTCATTTGCGGTCTCAAGAAATAGATATAATGTACTTTGGTGGGGTTTAGTTTGCGCAATTGCCGCTCCAATCATCGTCTTTATTCTATGCAAGAAGAAAAACGTTGATGATTTTGAAACTAAAGAAATGACAATATTAAGCGCGATTGCAGGATCAGTTGTAATAATAGACATCGTTATAGATGTTTGGTTCTATTCTCATTTAGGGAGAGAAGGAATGCTATACCTGCATATCGGATGCTTTATAGCCTATGCATTAGCTTGTCTTTATCTAAAATACGGAATAAAATGGTCTATACCCGCCTTTTTAGAAGTTGCATTCGTCTTTGCAATGACGAGCTTTGTGGGTGATCCTTATGTTCCGCATTTTACAGCCTTTATGGGACTATATGCATCCTATCTTGCCATGTTATTTAGAAGCGGTATAGATAAACAGCGATATGATGATAAATTTGATATAATTCTATAAATTTATTTCTCTATAATTACTTTTTTTTTATTCTTCTAATTGCTCTTTAAATTTTAAAATAATCTGTTTCTTAAATTCTATAAAATCTCCTAAATCATTCTGAAGAATATCATAAACAATTTCATTATTCACTTCCATATAAAAATGACCTAATAAATTTCTAAATTTAACCATTTTTATTAGTTTCTCCATTAATTCTTCATTGATTATCTCTTTTTTAGCTAATTCTTTAAAAATAGAACTATAAGTTTCAGGTTTTATTTTATTTAACGATAGAATGTGATTTCCGATATCTATACAAATATTAATACATGTTTCTAAAGCTCGCTGAGCACTAAGATAAAATAAATAATTAGAAATGAATTCATTTTTATCTTTTTGCTTGAGATCTTCTAATTTCTGAATTAAATTATCCAATTTATTAAATCTTTTTAAAATTAAATTAGTATTAATTTTCATTACCTAAAACCTCTGAAATGGTTTTTCTATCATAAAACTTCAGCATCGGTCTAATATCTTGATATTCGCTTAAAACTTTAATCTCAAATTCATGAAAAAAATCTTT
>CAZVTX010000258.1:0-5568 GCA_964629395.1 uncultured archaeon | reverse complement strand
CTGAAATTGCTTTATACCCAAAAAATATTACCAATAACCATAGGAGCTGAAATTTTTTTTGAATTTTATTCATATTAATATCGTGTTTAATATTTATTGTATAAAATATTTTATAAAATTAAATTCATATTATAAGATAAGTTTAGAGAAGTAAAAACTTTTTTAATATGAAATGTTTTGTTTGCAAGAAGGATTTTTCCGATAAACCGGATAGACTATATTATTGCTTCTGTGATACGACAGTTTGTATTAATTGTATAAATTCCGTAAAAAAGAATGATAAGGTCTGGATTTGTCCGAATTGTAAAGCGGAAAATGATCTGGACTCTACTTTATTAATTAGAGGTTCTTAAATAACTAATTTTTAATAAAATAATTTTAAATATTTATATGCCGATGATGAGAAAATCTTATGATATTAATGAAATAATCAAGGAAGACTGAGGCAAATCTTAATGACCGCAAAAATCTCTAAAATTTTAGAAATTGATAATTGTCCTAAAGATTTATTATTAGGCGCTCTTTATAAGGCAGAATTTTGGGAAAAAATAAGTCCTGTTAAAAAAATTGAAGCTAAATTTATTGCCCCAAATGTTTTATGGAGTGTTGTTGAGGACGAAATATTTAATATCGGAAATTATATTAAAATTCCCATTAAATTGGAAGGTGAATTAGTTCTTAGTGATAAGCGAGAAGAATTAGGAAGAGGGCATTTAATTGAATTTAATGTTCGAAATAATAAGGATGTCAGAGAATTGGAGGGAAGGCTGAGAATTAAATCATTAAGCGCTTCAAAAACTAAAATAGGTGTTTTCATTAATAGTCTTACCTTAGGTAGTGATTTTTTAAATTTAGTCGGCAAGAATCTTGCGGAAATTACGCTGCAAACTAAAATAACCAAAATGTTAAGAAATTTGGAAAAATTATGTAAAAATCAAAAATTTTTAGAACAATTATCGTAAATAATTTGTCTTTTTAATCTTTAAATTATTTAAAAATAAATATTAAAATAGAAATATAAGTAGAATTCATTTTTAGATGTTGCAATGAATATATGGATTATGGATAGTGAAAGTGGAATAACTTTACTTTATAAAGCCCATATGGATTTTGATGTAAATGAGGACTTGATTTCTGGGCTCTTAACGGCATTAAATCAATTCAGTTCAATTGAATTTAAGCAACCCATAGAATCCATTGATATGGGAGGTTTAAGATGGGTTTATTTATCTCATCCGGAGTCAAAATTATTATTTATCGCTGCAGATACTAAAGATGTTGACGCAAATATAATTTCTGCCCGATTGAATGTGATCAAACAGACTTTTATAAAGGAATACCAGATGTATGATAGTTCTTGGCGTAAAACCTGGAATGGAAATATTGAAAAGTTTCAATCTTTTAAGAAAATTATCGAAGAGTTTTATATACAATGGAAGCAAGTTGCTAAGGTTCAGAATATTGCGGAATTTTATGATATCCTATTGGTTTTTCAGCAAATTCTAAATTTATTGATGGATGTGATAGAGGGACATTTTGCAATTGAGATTAAAGAAAAAATATATTCAAGAATAGAGGAAATGTTTGAAAATTATCTAAATCACCAATATGTAAGAGCTAATCCTGAATTGCAAAAAATATCATTTAATCGGCGGGATGGCTTCAATATAATTGACATTAATCCGCAAAATTGTGATATGATTGTTGTAGAAAAACAGATTATAAATTTAATAAAACGTGTGGTAAACATTATTAAATTTTATGCCGGACCTGCAAATAGTCTTAAATTTTTTATCGAGGAAAATATATTTAAATACATTTTGTCTAATTTTAATTTATTAAAAGCTCTTAATTTGGACCAATTTTTATTGCAGGTATTCTTAGAGGATTCGAGTTGATTAAATATGAGCGAAAAAGTTAAATCTAATTTAAAAATTTTAATTTTAGGACTCATAATTACGATAAGTTATCTTTTTTTATGGATTTTAATCGCCACATTGCATTTTCAAAGGGAAGGATTTAATCCGGAAGATATAAGAGATTTACAATTCATAATTTACATCATGGTATGCTGTCTTTCAATTGCTACAAGCTTCCATTTATGGAGCAGAGTTCCATTATTAAAAGATCGGATACGTAAATTATTCTTATTTACCGGCATAACTTTTGTTGTAATCTGCGGAATTTTTACATTCCTCTTGGTTGATTCTGTTCTGATATGATATGGTGCAGATTCAATTTCAAGTATTTTAAATTCTAATATAGAAGCAGTTCAATTTGCATTTTTTGGGATTGAAAGCTTAGTAGCAACAATGCCCGCAGATTCTTTCTTGACTTTCAGTTTATTAATTCTTGCAATTTCATTTTATTTGTATCCTATAGAGAAATATGTCAAGCAAAAGATTCCTTGGCATACATATTCGATGGTAATTTCTATAATTTTAATTCCTATATTAGTTCTATTTATTCCAAGAAAATTTCCCGGAGATATTTATGTAATGTCTATTTTAACGAGTGTTATTGTGCTTTTAGTTGTATATAATTTCATTTTTTTGTTTTATCTTTATTTTTCAATCGGGAAAGACGCTCCAAAAGGAACAAAAATGAGGAAAGCTTCCTTTATGATTGCAATTAGCGTATTTTCTATAATTTTAACTTGGATTTTAGGATGGGCAATTAATACTGGAACGCCATTATTAGACCTTGCAATTCAAATGGTTTTTGGTGGCATCGGAATAGGTTTATTTAACTATGGTTTTTATTTAATACGCCCGGATTAAGTTTAAAACTTTTCCGGCAATAAAATATTTTGAAAATTCTATTTTCTTGAATAACGTAAAATTTTAGTTAGATTTATAATAACGTTATTATTTTAAGAAAATAAGAAGTTCAGAATTTAGAAATAAAAAATAGAAAATGGACGTCGTATTATTAATAACAATTTTTATTATTTTTATTTTAATTATTGCAAGTTATTCAATAAAGGATTTAGATTTTGTAGCGATCTCTCTCTTAGGGTGTTTCTTAGCAGCAACAATTACGGGTATAGTTAAAGGGATCGGAATTGAAATTTTTGTCTCTTTTATTGAATTTCCGGCAATTATTATTATTTTAAGTATGAGTATTATTACCAAAATTGCTCAAGATTCAAATATTTTAGAATATCTTGCCGTTAAATTATTTAAAATTTCTGGAGGTAATCAGAGGGTCTTTTTTTATTTATTATGTTTATTAACGACGTTACTTGCAGCAATCATTAGTGATGTGGTGGTCGTATTAATATTGGCCCCCGTAGTCGTTCGGTTATGCCATCATTTAAAAATAAGAGCCGGAACTTATCTTTTGGGTATGACTATTTGTATAAATATCGGTTCAATAATTACACCATTTTCCAGCGGAGAAAATATTATTATCTCAACCTATTTCGATTTAG
Organism: uncultured archaeon; assembly: GCA_964629395.1. Taxonomy (GTDB): domain Archaea; phylum Asgardarchaeota; class Lokiarchaeia; order Sigyniarchaeales; family SOKP01; genus CAZVTX01. The sequence continues at coordinate 2,135 of CAZVTX010000258.1, read as the reverse complement.
ATACATTCTTTTTTATTAGATATTTCTGGATTTTTTCTTTTGGTTTATTATTTTTAACAATTTTCCTATTAGACCGATTTTATTTAATGAAAGAACCGAAAATTGATGAAATTCAAAAAAAGCTGATGCTTGATTTAATTGATGCAGATGTAATGATTAAAGATAAAAAAATGTTTTATTTTAACGGAATTTCAATCATAGTTATTATAATTTTATTTGTTGTACTCCCTCTGTTATATCTTACTGCAGCGATCTCTGCTTTAATATTAGTTCTTGTAAATCGAAGTTATACAAAAAAAAAAATGTCAGATTTATTAAAAGATATAGAATGGGAAATTATTTTCTTTTTTATCTCTTTATATGTTGTTATAGGTTGCTTATTAGAGGCGGGTTTTAAAGAAATTTTTGAAAATATTCCATTTAATAAAATGAATATTTTCGTTATTTGTTTATTAATCTTATTAATAGTGAGCTTTATTTCGGGTATTGTTGCAAACACGCCTACTGCTTTAATATTTTTACCTATTGTAGCTACATTAATAGAACAAGGTGTACCTGCAGTCCCCTTATTTTTTGCATTCATAATTGGAATTAATATAGGTGGAAACTTTGTCCCGCAAGGTGCGGCATGCGATATGATGACCCTTAAGATTGCTCAAGATTCTGGAGTTGAGAATTTAAATTATAAAAGACTTCTTAAAACGGGGTTTGCATTTGCAATGCTCCATATTTTAGCGTCTATTGGATTTCTTTATCTATTAGTCGTTTGGTGCTCAATTTTTCCATGTAATTAAACAGAATATAAAAACAAAAGATATTATTAAAATCTTAAAAAAATTTACTGAAAGGATTTCCATTTATCCTCCAAATCAGAAGATTTAATTGTTTCTAAGATATATTGGGCAAATTGTTCCGCCGTAGCTCCGCTTGATCTTCCCGTTATTACAATCTTTTTTTCATAAATCCCGCAAATATCTAGCGCCATTTCTAATTGTCTCGCCTTTTCTTTAAAACCTATATGATTTAGCATCATAACTGCAGCCCGCATTAAACTTGATGGATCTGCATATATAGCTCTTCCCTCTTCAACCATTCTTGGAGCAGAGCCATGGATCGCTTCAAACATAGCGTATTTCTTACCTATATTTGCACTTCCCGCAGTTCCTACACCTCCTTGCATTTGGGCTGCCTCATCGGTTATGATATCCCCATAAAGATTAGGTGCTACAATTACCTTAAACTGACTTTGTCTTGCAGGATCAATTAATTTAGCTGTCATTATATCAATATACCAGTCATCCCACTCAACTTCAGGGTACTCTGATGCAACTTTTTCGGCAATATCCAAAAATTTTCCATCAGTAGTTTTGACAACATTAGCCTTTGTAATAACGGACACTTTATTGATATTATTTTTTTTAGCATACTCAAAAGCTAATCTTAAAATCCTTTCTGCTCCTTGAGTAGTAATAACTTTAAAATCTATTGCAAGATCTTCATTAACATTAATACCCTTTGACCCTAAAATATAAGCACCCTCTGTATTCTCTCGAAAAAAAATCCAATTAATATTCTTTTCTGGCACTTTTACTGGGCGAACATTAGCAAATAAATCCAGCTCCCTACGCATTGCAACATTGGCACTTTCTATATTCGGCCATTTATCACCTTTTCTAGGAGTTGTAGTTGGACCCTTCAAGAGTACGTGGCATTTTTTAATTTCCTCTAATACGTCATCCGGAATTGCTTTTTTAACCTTTGCTCGATTTTCTATAGTTAAACCTTCAATATCACGCATTTCAACTTTATTATTCTCAATCTCATCCTTTAAAAGATATTCTAAAACTGTTCTCGTATGCTTAGATATCTCGGGGCCAATACCATCGCCACCAATTATTCCTATTATAATGGGTTCCAGTTTATTATAATCAATCCAATCTTGCTCTTTTTTCATCCTTTCGATCCTTTCTAACTGCTCAAGGATCAATTTTTCGAAATGTACTTTTGCTTTTTCGATTATTTCTTGCATAATTAAATTCAATTGTTTAAGAAATTAAAAGTTTAAAAATTTTTAATTAGTTTTCTATATTTTCTTAATTAATAAAAAATAAAAGCAAATAGGAAAATGTATAAAT
>CAZVTX010000257.1:0-5572 GCA_964629395.1 uncultured archaeon | reverse complement strand
ATTCAAATTTTTGAATTTTTATTAAAGAAATTATCTTGAATAAAACAATGGAAAATCCTATCGTAAGTAGAATTTTAATAATTATCGAATAAAAATTAATACTCGTTAAAGCTAATATAATATTTATTAATTTCGTCTTTCAGCCCTCCTCCTCATTTTAATAATGTTATCCTGATTTTTATCTACAAAATAAATACCATTTCTATAAGTACAGATAAATACTTTTTCTCCACGCTCAAATCTTGAATTTGAATCTAAAGGTTTAACAATTATTTTTTCATATTTCATAGGTGTTTCTGAAGAGATTTTTACTACACCTCCCTTATAATCAACAGGCAAAACAACTTCCGCTTCTAATCCTATCAGGTTTTTTGTTGTTGAAAGTGAATAAAATTTTGATTTAGCAATTCTCTTCCAAGTTATTGATATCACTTTATTATTTCCGTACATAAAGAAGAATGGGAGAATAAATATCATATAACGAATAAAATCCGGTAAGGAATAATATAATAGCATACCTGACATTCCAAAAACCAATAAAGACGTTGAAAATAATAATAAAAACGGAGCAGGGTTAATATCTTCAATAGAAATGTCTTGTTCACTTAAATCCTCTAAATGATCCATTTGATCTAAATTATCAAAATGATCAAGATGGTCCACATGGTCAAGATGGTCCACATGATCAAGATGGTCCACATGGTCAAGATGGTCCACATGATCAAGATGGTCTACATGGTCAAGATGGTCCACATGATCAAGATGGTCTACATGGTCAAGATGGTCCACATGATCAAGATGATCCACATGGTCAAGATGGTCCACATGATCAAGATGATCCACATGGTCAAGATGATCCACATGATCCATATGACCTACATCTTGAGCATCATGAGCGGCCATATCAGCAAGTATTATACAAACAATAGTTAAAATTATACCTCCAATAAATAATCCGAGGCAAATATTAAAAAAAATATCATAGGGGGTCATTTTTTTCCCATACAATTTTTTTAAAAATTTTAATTATATATACTTTTCTTGATTAACTTTTTGTTGCCTATAATTATCTATATTTTTCAATATTAAATAATTATATTAATTATTTAAAGGTTATGAATCTTAATAAAATCATAAAATCAACTTTAATTTCATAAGAATTAATGATATATGATCTTATAGATAAAAATAGATAATTAAATTAATATGAAAAATCTATAAATAATAAAATTGATTTCTTATTTATATAACAATTTTTCTTAAGAATATAGAAAAATAATTAAATTCTATAAACTTCAATATTAAAATAAAGATCTTTATGGCAAAAAAAAAACCTAATTCTAAAGAAGATAATAGTAAACAAGGTAATAAAGTTAAGGAAATAATAAATAAAGTTGAAGAAGATGATGAAGAATCAGGAAAAATAACTCCTATTTATGTAGTTCCTACTCCTGAGATTCAACAAATAATTGAAAAATATAAAGAAAAAGGAAAAACAAAATCCAGCTTAACTTTAGAAGCTATAAAACTGTATGATGACTTCTATTCAATGCCTCCTGATATCTTGGCAATATTAGAAAAATACAAGGAGGATTATGGAAATGACATAAATATCATTCAGCAAGCCTTAAAATGCTTTGATGAGAAATTAAGTTCTAAAGAAATCGAGAGTGATGATGATTTAGTGATTCGAGCAAAAAAAGAAAGAGGAATGATGCTTATAGGGCGCACAACTTTTAGACAATTAATTGCCGCTGCTGAAGCACCAAAAAAAAGTATTGAAAAACCTCAAAGAAAAAATAATGCTTTAGATGTAATCCTTTGGTATACAAAAAAGCCAATTACGGCACTCTCCTTGGAAGAAATATTAAAAGCAATTCAAAAAATGTGGGTAGTTTCAAATTTTTTTGACCGAATTGAAATTTCAAAAGAAAATGAAAATATCTATTATTTATCATTTATTCATCATGAGGATGAACGGTATAGTCGATATTGGCTTGGTTATTTTGAAGTACTTTTTAATTTCTTAAATGAATCGAAAGATGTTCCTTTTAAATGTAAATTTAGCGGTCAAGTATTCGGGCAAACAGTTTCAATAACAATTGAAGAAATTAAAGAATCGCAATAATTTAAAAAGATAGAAAATATTATCTACTAAATTATCTTTTAATGAATTCCTCTAAAATTAATCCGGAGATTAAAGGTTGAGCGATTCTAAAAGAGAAAAATTAGAAACATTGTTAAAAAATTTTATAGATACCGAAAAATATTTGGAAATTGCTTTTATTATTTCTAAAAATGGTCAGTTAATTGCTAAAAAAGAACGTAGCGAAAATAAAAATAAATTAATAGATACAATTATTCCTAAAAATTTAATAGACAAAATTTTACTCCAATTAAAAGGTTTCCCGAGATACGGAAGTGGTTCATTTGATTCAAAAGAATTTAGAATTTGTTATTTTGAGGCAGGAAATGAGGCAGTTTTATTCTGTATATGCGATTTTTATATTAATTTTGATGATTTTTTTCCTATTGCTTATGTAGTTGCCGAAAAAATAGCTCAAATAATTGAAGATACTTTCAATAATGAATATGATTCTTTAACAATCCCAATTTTGCATTCACATGATTCATTCACTTTAGGAATCTCTAGATATAAAAAACCTCAAAACGGGATTAATAAATTTTCGAATGTATATCATATTAGGCATTCCCGAAAGAAAAATATGTTTAAAATAATTATACTTGGTGCTGAAGGTGTCGGAAAAACAACACTAATATCAAGTTTTCTGGAAAAAAAGAGAACGCTTGATTACCGACCGACTATTGGAGTAGCGATCTCATCCAAAGAATACTTTATTCAAGGTATAAAAGAAAATAGTGTACAACTAATTATTTATGACTTAGCAGGGCAAAAATTTTTCAGACGCGTTAGAAAGGATTATTATCAAGGAGCTGATTGCGTTGTTATTATTTATGATATAACAAATGAAGCAACTTTAAATGAAGCTTATGATATATGGTACAAAGATGCTAAATCCGAATTAGGAAATGCTCTATATGTATTAATAGGTAATAAAATAGATCTAAAAGAAAAAAGAAAAGTCCCTAAAGAAAAAGGTGCTGAACTTGCCGAAAAAATGCAGGCATTTTTTATTGAGACATCAGCATTGAAAAATATAAATGTTCGGGACATTTTTAGCTTAATAAGCGTTAGATTATTCCTTAAAAAAAGCCTTTAATCTAAATTCTATATAATTTTAATAAATTTTTATGAATTCTTGCTTTAAATAATAATTATGAAAAATTATTTTACTAAAAAAGAATTAATAGAAAATTTAAATGGAATTACTAATTTTGTTGAGCTTAATTTAGGAGATGAGGGTTGCGTCATTATTAGTGAATATGGCGGCAGACCGTTAGGATTTTTTCCTCTTGAAAATCGAATAAGCCTATTGTGGATTAATCAAAAATTACGTGAAATAATTACTAACAGAAATCGTCTGATTGGGGGAGATCGTTATTGGATTAGTCCCGAAAGAGAATTTTTCTATAAAGATCCGAAAAATTGGAAAGATTGGTTTTGTCCTCCTAGATTAGATCCAGCAAATTATGAATTTCTGGGCAAATCAGAAAAGTCATGCACATTATCTACGCCAATAATGATTACAAACATGTTTTCTAAAGAGAAATATCGTGGAGAGATTACAAGGCAATTTACAGCAATAAAAGAACCGATTAAAACAGGACTGCCTTATATAGCACTTGAATTTGTTGATGATTGCGTTTTTTTCAGACCTGGATTAAACATTAATGGCTGGACACTTGCAAATGTTATTAGCGGAGGTCCTAAAAATCCCGGCACCGTGCTTATTCCAACTAAAGAGAATCCCAAACCGCTTTCATATTTTCGCACAATTCCTGAAAATAGACTCTTCATAGGTGATAATTTTGTTGCTTTCAAGATTGATGTAGATGATATATATAAACTCGCAATTAGGCCAGAAGATATTAATTTTGAAAGAAAAGCTAAAATAGGATATATTCTAAAGATGCCTGATAATAATGATGACTATTGTTTTCTTGTAAAATTATCCGATGATATCCCTAAAACACAAAAGGAATGCCGAGATGTTGCAAGAGACCATCCAGAATCTGAGATTGGCGTTATTCAATCATATAATTCGAACTCCCCCGAAAAACCTTTACTAAAATACGGCGAAATAGAACTACAACTTTCTATGTTCCAAACAATTGATAATACCTCCCATGGAAAAGCAATTCATTATTTGATAGGATATATAGGTTCAAAGGACGAGATTTTTAATGCAGTAGAAAAATATCTCGGAATATCTGAGCCCTATCTTTTTTAGAATTAATAAAAATTAAATTTAAAACTAAAATTTTTAAAAAGTAGCCTTAACAAAGCCTCCATCTACTTGGAGAACTGTTCCTGTTACGAAGCTTGCCTTTTCAGATGTTAAAAATGCCACGACATTTGCGATTTCTTCCGGCTTGCCCATCCTTCCTAAAGCAATTTGGTCAGTCCAATTCTTTTCCATTTCTTTTTCTGATTTTCCCAAATCTTTTGCCATTTTTTTAATAATTTCAATCATCCGATCCGTTAGCGTTGGACCAGGACATACAACATTTACAAGGATATTATCTTTAGCATATTCATTTGCGAGAGTTTTAGCAAATCCGACAACCCCTAAACGAGTAGTATTAGATAATACTAAATTTTGTAATGGTTGTTTTACGGAAACACTTGTAATAGCAATGATTCTGCCGTTTTTCTGCTTTTGCATTATCGGTATAACTTTATATGCAATAGTAATGAAGGAACGTAAATTAAGATTGATTGCATTATCCCAATCGACCTTTGTAATCTTTTCAATAGGCCCTGAAGGTGGACCACCAGCATTATGAACTAAAATATCAAGCCGATTGTATTTTTTAATTGTCTCATCCACCAAATTATTGATATCAGATTCTTTTGATAAATCCGCTACTATATAAGATATTTCATTTCCTTTGTTATTTTGATTTGATGATTTAATTTTTTGAATTGCACCTTGTAAATTTTTCTCGGAACGACTGCAGATGACCACATTTGCACCTTCATCATATAAAACTTTAGCACATGCAAAACCTAAACCCTTACTTGCGGCTAAAACAAGTGCAACTTTATTTTTTAATCCTAAATCCATAATAAATGCCTCTATTTCTTATTTATTAAGATAAAAATGATTATAGATAAAATCAGATCCAGAAATGAATTATAAACTAAAAAGCCTTAGGAATTATAAAAAGTTATTGAATAAAAAAATTATTTTAATCGGGAGTTAACTCGTCTAAATCGCTTAGATCTAACCCGGAATCTAATGTATCAGGAACTTCGCTTAAGAATTCATCTAAGATTTCTCGAAGTTCATCCCCCGATCTCTTAAGAATTAGACGAATTAAACCAATATTTATATCAGGATCAGAAATAAGACATAGGACACCTTTAGGTCCGCAACTTGCAGCAAATATTTTTCCTCCTGAAAATTCACTGGTGACTATGTCAAGC
>CAZVTX010000256.1:0-5593 GCA_964629395.1 uncultured archaeon | reverse complement strand
TTAAGCTAATGTAATCAACAGGAATACCTATAAGAAGCCAAGCTACAATATCGATACATAAAAATATTAAGGCTATGAAAAAAAGAAAATAACCTAATCCCCGCAAAAATCCTCCTCCAATCCTCGATTGAGAAGAAATACTTTTTGATTGAGGATAAATACTTGACATTTTTATCACTTTAATATTATTTAATTGTTAATTATATAATATTTAATGAAAAATAAGTTCTATAAATGTTCTTTAAAAAAAATTTTAAAAAAAGAATAAAAGAAATTATTTTAATCACAAATTCCCTCTTCGGTAATACTAAAAACAGCTTCACCTTCAGGAAGATGAGGAGCATCAACTATTTTTGCAATTCTTTGCTCTCCTTTACCTTTTCTTAAAAAGACTCTAATTGTAGAACCATGGGCAACAATATTTCCTCCTGCAGCGGTTAGAGGATTTCCATAAAAAACATCAGGCTTAGCAGCAACTTGATTGGTGACAATAATCGCTAAATCAGGATGAATATCACATAATCGTAATAAATCATGTAAATGCATATTTAATAGCTGCTGACGGTTTGCTAATGTTCCTCTTCCCACATACTCGCTTCTAAAATGTCCGATAAGAGAATCAACAATAATTAATTTAATATTTTTCTCTTTTATAATATTTGCCGCTTCTTTAATTAATAAAATTTGATGATCTGAGTTATATGCTCTTCCATATACTATATTTTTAAGAATTTTTTTAGAATCAAGATTTTTAGCCTCAGCCATCTGGATTATTCTTTCAGGTCTAAATGTTCCTTCAGTATCTATGTATAGAGCATTTCCTTCAATACCACCTTCTTCCTTGGGTAATTGCACATTTACACATAATTGATGGGCAATTTGAGTCTTTCCAGTTCTAAATTCCCCAAAGAATTCTATAACACTCCCCGTCTCGATTCCTCCTCCTAATAAATCATCTAATTCCTGGCTACCCGTTGTTATTTTCAATATATTTTTTCTATGCTCCCAAACTTCTTCAGCTGATTTAAAACCAATATTTAATTGCTCCATTGACGCTTTTATTAATTTAATTGTCGTTTTCTCTCCAAGTCCGCTTTCTTCTTGAATAATTCTTGGAGGAGTATAAGCAATGGATTCTAAACTATTAAATCCTGCCTTTATTAGTTTTCTTAAAGTTGCTTCACCAACACCCGGCAATTTTTTAACAGCGTTTACAGATTCTTCAAAAGAAAGTTTTTGATTATTACATTGAACTTTATAATCAATATCTTCTGAATCTTCATAATTATCCTCTACTTTAAGAAAGTCTTCATATAATTCTTCATTATTCGAATCAATAACATTCTCCTCCAATATTTCATTTATCTCTTCTTTAGAATTATTTTTTTCTTCATTGGAGGAAATTTTAGCAAATTCTAAATGATCTTCATAAATTTTTCCCTTAGTATGATTTCTCTTACATTGGGTACAATAATAAGGCATACCTAATTCAAAACCATTATTATTACTTATTTTTCCACTTGCTTTAGCCAAATATATCACATCGAGTTAATTTTTTAGTGCAATTTTTATATTTATTTATGATAAAAGGGTGAATTACTATATTTTAAATAAAATAGACTGAAGATTTCCTAATTTTTTCATTTATATTCGGATATTAATCAATTAATAAACGGGATAAAATCTTTAATTAAATTATATAATAAAGAATAAAGAGCAAATGATTTTGATTTTACATAATACTTTTTATTTGTTCAGCTACTTTTCTCATCTCAATAAAAGCAGTATCCATTCGGGCATCAATATCCAAACAAACAGCAATAATTAATTCTTTTCCCGCTTCCATTACAACAAAATTCCCCTCATCTCCTTGTAAAATACACACATCTAATCTTCCCGAATTCAATTCTACGAGAACTCGTTCTGCTACAGATAATATAGTTGCGGTCATTGCAGCAAGTTTTATTTCGCTTACCGATTCTTCAAGAATAGATTGAACAATAAGACCTTCAGCAGATACAATTGCAGCGCTACGGATTCCATCGATATTTTCCATTAAGGATTCCAATAAATATTTTAACTGTTCTTCGGACATGAAGCGGGTTAACCCTTTTTGATTAAATTATCCATTAATTTATAAATATTAATTTATAATTTTAATGTTTTTTATTCTTAGTAGTTATAACTAATTAATATCTAATAATATATATTAAATTATCAATTTATTAAAAAATTCTTTTAAAAAAATATTGGTGTATGAATTTGATTAAAAAAAATCTTTTTTTATTTGAAAATTATCCTATTATTTCGGAAGATAATCTAAACAATTGTTTAGAAATAATTGAGAAAAATAAAGATAAATGGGATAAACCTTTTTTTAAAGATACTGAATCTTATTTAAATTTTAAAGAGATTGAAAAGGTTGCGGGACAATTCAAATCAGATAAGGTTGAAAATATAATTATTTTAGGAACTGGTGGTTCGATACAGACTATTTTGGCATTAAAACATTTATCGAAAAAAAAAGTATTTCCAATTCCGAGTTCAAGAGCAGTTGAGCTGAGCGATTGTCTTAATAAAACAAATCCGAGTAATTCAATTGTAATTCCTATTTCTAGAGGTGGCGAAACTCTTGACGTAAATTCAACAATAGGTATATTTTTAAAAAGGGGATATAAATTTTTGGGATTATCTTCACAAGGTACTATGTATAAAATGTTAAAAGAGATGAACTGTCCAATTTTGGATGTTCCTGACCTATCTGGTAGGTTTGCGGGTTCTAATACAAATGTTGGAATCGTTCCTGCTTATATTGCTGGTGTAGATGTAAGAAAGTTTTTAAAGGGATTAAACCATGGATATAATGAATTTTTAAAGATTGATAATAATTCTGCAATAACATTTGCCTCATTTCTCTATCTTTTATATAAAAAAGGTTATCGTGTAGTATTTTCAATGCCTTATTCCAAAAATCTTGAGGGAAGTATTGGTCTTATTGTTCAAGAAATATCTGAAAGTACAGGAAAGGATGAGAAAGGATTAATGGGTGCTTTTCAACCTGCGCCATTATGTCAGCATTCTGTCTTGGAATTCCTACTTGGCGGTAGTAAAGGTATTGTAATTCCTATAATATGGACAATAAACAATGAACAGCCAGATATCATTTTGGAATCCTCAATAGATTTTATAAACGGACAAACAGCTCAAACAATAGTGAATTATCAAGCAGATGCAACGTTTCAGGCATTAATTGAGCAGGGAGTACCTTCTGCAAAAATATCAATTGATAATCCTTTAGAAGAGAATATAGGGATTTTAATTTCATTTATCCAATCTTCAGTATATTTTCTATGTTTACTTCTGGATGTAAATTGGGCAAATAACCCTAAGGTTGTAATCGGAAAAAAAATATGCAATGAAGCGTTGATTACAAAATTATCACCTGAAGAAAGGTTAAATAAGAGAAGAGAAATTGCAAAACAAAAATTTCAGAAATTATAAAAATTCCTTTTTATTTTTTCGCAATAAAAGCATCATAAAGAACATTTACCGCTTTTTTGCAGTCTTTACTTTCAATAATAAATGTAATATTTAATTCTGATGATCCTTGAGCAATTGCTCTTACATTTATATTATTATTTCCGAGAGTTGTGAATATTTTTCCCGCCACACCTGGCGTATGAAGCATTCCGGCACCTATTACCGCAATTAAAGAAACATCATTATCGATTTTTATTTTAAACCATTTTTTACCAAATAATTCCGAATTTCTTAATAGGAAGCTTACTTTCATCGAATCTTCATAATCAATTCCGAAAGTGATATTATTTTCCGATGAACTTTGTGATATAAATTTTATATTAACGTTATTTTCTCCTAACAAGGAAAATAATTTTGAGGCAGTTCCAGGCAAAGCAATCATTGTTTCACTCTCAACCGTAACCATCGTTATCCTTTCAATGGAAGTTATTGCCCTTATTATTTTTTCATCTTTTACAATTTCTTTTGTAATTGTTGTATATTCTTCGGAATTATAATCATTAAAGGGTCTTATTTCGGATAATATGTTCCTTTTTTCATTAACATCTAAACATACGGGATGCAGGACTTTTGATCCGAAAAAGGCTAATTCTTTCGCTTCAATATAAGAGATTCTTTTTAATAATTCCGCCTTTTCTGTAATTCTCGGATCTGCACTTAAAAATCCTTGAACATCTTTCCAATATATTACTTTACAATCAAAATATGGCTGAAGGGAATAAGCTAAAATCGCAGCAGTAAGATCACTACCACCCCTCCCTAAAGTTGTAATTTTTTTATCTTTTGTTGACCCGTAAAATCCCGTAATACATATAATATTTATATTTTCAGATTCCAATAGCGGAACAATCTTTTCCGAAATTAAATTTTCTGTTTCATCTAATAAAGGGAGTGCTTGACCGAAATTATCATCTGTAAGAATAATCTCGTCTGAAGAAATATATTGTGCATTGAGATTCAAATGTAATGAGTTTAGATATTGCGAAACGATAAATGTGCTAATTTTTTCACCATAGGAAATTATAATATCCTGAATATCTTCGCTTGGTCTTAATAAGCGTATTATACGACCCAATTGTGTTAATTCTTCAATATTTTCTTCTAAAAAATCAAGTGTGCTCGAATACATATCCATATCATCTTTGAAAACCTCTTCAATTAAATTTTTATGAATAACATAAATGTTCTCAAGAATATCCTCACATCTATTATCTTCTTCACAAGCTTTTTTGTAAAAATCAATTAATTTATCCGTTATCCCTTTTAGAGCGGATGTTACAACAATAATCTTAGCATTTTCTAAATATTTTTGAATAATATTTTTTGTTTGATCCAGAGATTCGGAATCTTTTAAGCAAGATCCCCCAAATTTCATGATAATTAGCTTATCTTTTTCTTGATTCACTTTTTAAATCATCTCGGAAATGAATAATTTATCACATAGAAAAATATATCGTGATTATTAGATTTATCGCTTATAGTTTAATAAGTAATAAAGAATAGATAAAAAAAGAGAAAAATAAAAGTTTTATAATTAGATTAAGTTATTTTAAAGCATTATATATCGAATCTCCGATAATTTTAAAAACACCTGCAAATCCATTTTCGATGATAAATTCATGAATTAAAAGATCTAAGCCCAGGTAAATACCAATCGCCGTCCATGTAACGATTGTTGTCCATAAATAACTGACCTTATATATTCCAAGCATAATCAAAGAATTAAAAATGACTATGGCTGCAAAAAAGATTATAAACATACCTAATACAAAAGGTGGACTTGAGAAAATGTTAAATATAATATCTATTATTGATGTACTAAGAATAGATGCCATTAAATCGAAGTTAAATCCAGATTTGAAATAGGGAGAAAAAAGCAATAAAAAAACAAAAAGAAATTCCATTAAAATAACAACAAGAGCCGCAACAAAACTTATGAAGAGCGATCTTACCAGAAAATTTTTATCGAAATCTTCTGATTTATCTTTTATGTTCCAAATATAGACGGCAAAATAGAGAACGGTGTCACCATCAACGGGCCGCTCATTTTAGG
>CAZVTX010000255.1:0-5627 GCA_964629395.1 uncultured archaeon | reverse complement strand
TAAAATAATAAAAATTATTATATAATACAAATATTCGAAAAGATACTGACTCTTCTAATTCTAAATACTTATAATTTTTAATCGTGAAATACGTTGATAATGATCAATATTGTCAGTTGCTAATTCTGCATTATATTCCATTGTTATAGCTGCAATAAAAATATCGTTTAATTCAATTATCTTACCTTTCCTTTGCAAATCTGAATATATTATACCCGCAATATAGGCACTTTTCATAGAAAATGGAATTACATGAAATTCTTGTATTAAATTTTTAACCGCCTTTATATTCTCCTCACGCTTTTTAGAAAGCTCCGCCCCTAAAAATAATTCAAAAGCAGTAATACTTGTAAATGCAACGGATTTATCTTTTAGATATTCTTTCCATTGTCTACCTCGTTCTTTTTTTCGCAAAATATTTATTAAAACATTTGTATCAAGAACGATCAATCGATTTTCGCCTTGTTTTTATTAAATTGTATAATACTACGTTTAATTTTTTCTTGGATATCTGCATATTCCTTATCATCAATATCCCAAGCACCGAAAAATTTTTCTAATTTTTGACCGTTTACTTGCATTGCTAATCTTTTTAATAATTCCGAAAAACTCTCATTTTCTCTTTTTAGCGATTTTAAAAGCTGATATACCTCATCCGTAATAGTAATTGTTTTAGATACCATATGAAGATTATATTTAGTTATGTATTTAAATATATGTTTAAATATATATTTAAATTGATATTTTATTTTAATTTTTTTAAAATTAGCTGAATTTAATAACTCGGTCGTATTACATTAAGCTTCTTTTTTAACCATTTGTCTTGAAAAGAATTCAATCTCCCTCTTGTAGAGTTCTTCATCATCCAGAGTAATGCTTTTTAGTTCATCATCGCTCATCGGTTTCAATATACTCCTAAAATCAAATTCTTTCCCGCCTTTTTTGCAGGATTGAAGCACGGATTTTAATTCACCGATAAATGCCAATTTAGGTGCTCTTATATTTGTTAAAGTAGAGGGAGGTTTGGATAATTTCTTTCTTATTGGAACTATCGGGGCTTCTTTGTTTGCAGAAATCGGTGATGGTGGAGGCTTTAACAATGGGGGTGGCAAAAAACCCTTGGTATCATAATTTGAAGTGTTTATCACATCTGTTTGAACAATAGAATTACATCCCTGCAGATTCTGCGTTAATACGGCGGTTAATCTTTCTATACTTTTCTCAAGGCTCTCAAGGCGCTGATTATTTTCCTTTAATAATTGAATTAATTCATTATGATGAGTTGGAAATCGGGCATGATTTCTCTGATAAATGACGGTTTTCGTATAAATATTCGATGCTAAATTAGATTGCGACTGTGCAATAATGCGTTCACTTGTTAAGCTAGGAGCTTGATCATTTAACCTTTCTATCGGGAAAAATCCATTAGAAAGAGGCTCTGATCCGATTTCTGCAAGTTCATAAGAATCTTTAAGCAAATATTCTATAAATTCCCCCGATTTAAAATGAATTTTTAAACGTAAAAAATTTATTCTAAAATCTTCCTTATTAGATAATGTCCTAAAATCTAAGGAAAATTTAATTAAATCATCTAAAATCTCAAAATTCTTAATTGAAATTAAGGATGACATAGCTTCTGAAAAATTACTATATCCCGAAGAATCAGCTCTAACAATCTCATACTTTAAACTAAGCCTTGAAATATCAGCCAAATCAAGAGAGCCATCGCTATTATGATCTACCTTAAATTCAAGAATTAGATTTTGCGTCTCGTCCCAATAAATTTGGAACAATTCCATATAATCGAAGCGCTCCCGATATTATTTTTAAATTTAATTTCTGAACTAACATTCTATAAATAATGGAGTTTATTAATTTAGTGAATTTTCAATTTTTTCTTAATATTTTCCATAACCTTTTCATGGGGGATTACTTTTCCTTGCTCAATATCTATTAAGCCAGCAAGAATCTTTTTTCTTACATAGAGATGATACATAATATCATCAATAGTACAATCATCAGGCAATTTTTTTATGATTTCAATTATATCTTCTTTAATACTTTTCATTTTTCGAAAAATTATTTAATTTTAATCAAAAAGAATAAAAATATCTATTTTAATATTTCCTAAGACAAGTTCAATAAAAATTAAGTATTTAATAATTAATCTTCTTAAATTTAAGATTTGATATATTCTTAAAATGAGTCTATGTAGAATAAAGAAATATTTTTCTGGTAAGAGCTTCAGCAATTATGACAGCATCTACTATTGAAAGAAATCGATATTTACATTTAAGTTCGCCAGAATCCGTAAAGATTCTTTTACCAATCCTCGGCTCACTTTAACCACCCAGGTAAAGCTGAATAATATGTGAAAAGTATATTAGAGCTAGATAAGTATCCGGAAATGAGCTATACTTTAAAACTTTGTAGTGCTAAAATAGGAGAAGGAATAGACGATAGTTTTAAGTTATTAATTCATAAACTTATGAATTTTTAAGAATTCAAGTTTTTCTTTAAAAAAAGAATAAAAAAAAAATTATTCACTTAAAATATCAATCCAGGTCTTAAGCATCTGAGCATTAAATGAATCCTTATCGGATTCTTCTTCAAAAGCTTTTTTATATTCAGCTAATTGTTCCTCTTTCTTGGCCTTTTCTGACCATTCCCATCCTGATTTCATTTCATCAAAAAAGCTTTCATTGTGAACGACCTGGGTTTCTTCAACCATTTTTCCAAATATATAAACCTGCAAGTTCATTTTTTTCACCACCATTTTTTATATCACTTTTATTTTTGTTTTGATTCTAAGTATTGAATACAATGCCCCTAATTTAAAAAAATTGATAAGAAGAATTTTAATCTATTTGATAATTTTTATTATCAAACTCATTCAGTAAGATTTATTTTTTTTTCAAATGTTTATTTTTCATTTTGTAATCTCCCTTAAAATTTAATTTTATAGGGTTTTAAATGGAAAAAGAAAAATAATCAAAAATAATTCTTTTTAAAGTTAGTTTTTTATAAAAAAAAAAATATTAGAGAGAATAATCTTTTTAGGCGATCTAAAGATATATTCTCTCAGAATTAAAATCTTTTTCATGCAGATAAGACTTTTCTGCTCTTTTCATAATATATACGATATTTTGATATGCTGCATCTAATTCTTTCTCTGTAATATAGATTTGATTAACAGCATTGTCATCTTCAGCATCTATTTTGACATTTTTAATTGCATTTCTAATAGTTAAAAGTACTGCTTCTTCACAGAGAGCTTTTATATCCGCACCAGAGAAGCCATTTAAAGTATGTGCAAACTTATCAATATCGAAGTCTTTAGAAATTGGCTTATTTCTTAGATGAATTTTAAGAATTTCCTTGCGTTCTTCAGGAGTAGGTAAAGGAACTTCAATATGTCTTCCAAACCGCCCAGATCTTAATAAAGCCGGGTCTAATATATCTGGTCTATTAGTGGCAGCCAATAGGATAACGCCCTTCAACTCCTCTAATCCATCCATTTCAGTAAGTAATTGTGATACTACATTTTCACCGGTCTTACTTACAGTATTATTTCCTCTTATTCCTGCAATTGCATCAATTTCATCAAAAAATATGATACAAGGCGTAGCTGCCCGAGCTTTTCTAAAGATTTCTCTGATTGCTTTCTCACTTTCTCCCACCCATTTTGATAATATTTCAGGACCCTTAATAGAAATAAAATTTATCTCACATTCGTGCGCTAATGCTCTTGCAATTAAAGTCTTACCAGAACCGGGAGGACCATAAAGTAATATTCCATTGGGAGGCTCAGAATCTAATCTTTTGTAAACTTTCGGATACTTCAATGGCCATTCCACTACTTCCTTTAGTTGCTGCTTTACATTTTCTAATCCGCCAATGTCATCCCATGTTTCCGAAGGTGTAGTTATCGATACCTCTCTTAAAGCGGAGGGAAGAATTGCCGTAAGGGCACGTAAAAAATGTTCATTTTTGATCTCAATACTGTTTAAAATCTCGGGTGGGATTGCCTTTTGCCAATCTATTTTGGGCAATACTTCTCTGATTGCCAAAATTGCCGCTTCCTTAGCTAAAAGTTCTAAGTCTGCTCCCACAAATCCATGTGTTTTTTCTGCAATTAATTTAAGATTGATGTCAGAGGCTAATGGCATTCCGCGAGTGTGTATTAAAAGAATTTCATACCTTCCTTTAACATCAGGTACGCCAATTTCAATTTCTCTATCGAATCGTCCTGGTCTTCTTAATGCTTGGTCCACATCATTAATTCGATTAGTAGCAGCCATTACGATAATATCGCCTCTGCTTTCTAACCCATCCATTAATGCGAGAAGTTGCGCCACAATTCTCCTCTCTACTTCTCCCGTATTTCCTCTTTTGGGTGCTATGGAATCAATTTCATCAATGAATATGATCGCTGGTGCATTCTCTTTTGCTTCTTCAAAAACTTTTCTTAAATTCTCTTCACTCTGCCCATAAAACTTACTCATTATTTCAGGTCCACTAATAGTTAAAAAATGAGCCTCTGTCTCACATGCAACTGCTCTTGCTAATAAAGTTTTTCCCGTTCCAGGAGGGCCATGTAAGATTACACCTTTAGGAGCAGAAATCCCTATTCTTTTAAATAATTCTGGATGCTTAATGGGAAGTTCAATCATTTCTCGTATCTTTTGAATAGTTTCGTCTAATCCTCCGATATCTTCATAACTAATACGAGAGGTTTCAATTTTTCTAAAAACCTTTTGAATCTTGTCAGTTAATTCAAATTTAGTCGTTAAGCTAATTTTCACTGCTTCAGCTTTAGGATCAAAATCTACAACCATTAAATCAATTCTTCGCGCATAGGTATAAAAGCTTAATACGTCTCCTTGCGTCACTACTCTATTTTGTAATCTTCTGGCTAACTGTTGTGTATTTCTCAATATAAATGATTCATTTAATCCCGAAAAGATTATTTTATTTGCCTTTACTGCATTTATTTTACGAATTTTTACAAAGTCATCGATTTTAACTTCCAAATTCCTTCGGACAGAAGGATCAATCCGGATGATGTTTTTTTCTTTTTCTTCTTTTCCAGGATTTACCAATGCCACGGTTTTTTTATGCGCTGGGGGATTAATAATCTCAATCACATCACCAGGTCTAAGGATTAATTGATCCATAATCAAAGGATCAATCCGCACAATACCTTCTCCTACATCATCTTTAAAAGCATCTTTTACCCGTAATTCTCGCATCTCAGGTTTTGTATTCGGAGAATCTTGTATAATAATTCACCCCCAACTTTCCCATTTTTAAAAATTAAATTAAAAAAAAAATTATTTGTTTAAAAGTTCCATGGCAACTTCGAAGGCATAATTGAAGTCAAATATCTTTTTTCCTTTAGTTTTGGCTGCTTCTTTTAGAATAGAGCTCTCAATTTCTGACTTAAGACGCCCCAATGCTAATGCTCCGATTCCAAAAATACCGGGATAAATTTCTTCATTTTTATACTTAGGCTTTATCCCCTCAATTCCATAAGGAGGTACCAGATTAATGTCTACCACTATTTTTTTTCCAGGAATTTTCTTCATAGCATCCATTGGTAAGATTTCCACTCCCGCGGCAGCCAA
>CAZVTX010000254.1:4344-5628 GCA_964629395.1 uncultured archaeon | reverse complement strand
CAGAAGAAATTAGCGATGGGATAATAATCGATTATGGAAAAGAAGAAAATATAATAGGTATTGAGATTCTAAATTTCTCTGAGCGCAATTTAAATCTTAATGAACTTATATTAATGCAAGAAGAAGAAATCATTCCGATGATCGCCCGATGCAAATAAGCTTTACCAAACACGCTTTACAAAGGATAAAAGCCAGGAAAATTTCTAAGGATGCCGTTATTGATACAATAGAGAATCCCGACAGCATAAAAAATGATTCTTATGGGAATTTAGTTGCTCAAAAAATAAGAGACAAGTATTTATTGCGTGTTTTTTATGTTATTAGGGGAAATACTAAAATAATAATTAGTGCGTATCAAACTTCAAAAATTGAGAAATATATTTAAAGCAATAAATTGAATCGGGCTAATAATAAATCTTAATTAATTGGGGAAAAAGGCAAGATATCTTATTTTGATTTTTAAAAAATTTAAATTATATTCAATTTTGATTATATCTTCTAAAACGTTTTGGAAAGAGAAGAACATTTCACACCTCGGCGTGTTTGTATCGCACTAATTGGGAGATTTAAAGAAGATTTCCAAGGGAACCCGCAGAATTCAGTCTCATGCCGATAGAACGGGAAGGAATCAGGACTTTAAGGCAAGAGCTCAGAGAGCTGCGGTAAAAAATCAAAGCAGAAGATAATATTTAAAAACTTGCCTTTTTATTTTTTTTCATATAAATTTCCTGATGTTTTATTTTCGCATACGATCAAGTGATTTAAAAAAATATTAATAATTAAAAGGGCTTATTTTTCGAAATTT
The DNA here is from genome assembly GCA_964629395.1 of uncultured archaeon. Lineage (GTDB taxonomy): Archaea > Asgardarchaeota > Lokiarchaeia > Sigyniarchaeales > SOKP01 > CAZVTX01. The sequence goes on along the minus strand of CAZVTX010000254.1, from coordinate 4,823 downwards.
TGTTTCTATTATATTTATTCTTTTATTCCTATATCTTTTATGCTTTTTTCTTTAATGAAAACTTAGATTTAAGGGTTATCGTTAAATTCTAAAAAATCATTATTTATAAAATAGAATATTATTTAGGATAAGCGAAAGATATAGACGTTTTTATTTTATTGAAAGATTTTTTAAAGAATAAGTAATTAAAGGTTTTTAATTGAGAAATCTCCAAAATAAAGAATAAATATTTATAGAACAATTTTTATTATAGATTTATAGGGAAAGAAAGAATGATAATAATGACAACGACAATACAGATAGATGATTCAACAAAGAAAAAACTTTTTGAAATTAAATTAGAATTAGAAAAACAGAAAGGTTATTCTATAACTTATGATGAGATAATCAATTTTTTAATAAATAATCAATCTACTAATATAATTAGAAAAGAGGCCTTAAAGGAATTTCGGAAATTTAAAGGGATTCTTCCTAAATCA
>CAZVTX010000254.1:0-4244 GCA_964629395.1 uncultured archaeon | reverse complement strand
TAGAAAAGAGGCCTTAAAGGAATTTCGGAAATTTAAAGGGATTCTTCCTAAATCAGCGATGTCCGAATATTTAAAAGAGAAGAAAAAAGAATTGATTAAAGAAGAAAGCAGAGCCCCTCTTACATGAAAAAAGATTAAGTTATGATGTCAATTGAGAAAATAATAAATCAAACGAATAATTTAATATTAGACTCAAGCGTATTAATTGGATATTTTATGGATGAGAAATTATCAATTATTCCTCTTTTAGATAAATATATTTTCAATGAGAATTCTTCTATTACTTTATACGGACATAATTTATTGAAAGCTGAAGTTTATTATATTATTTGTCGGAAAAAAAATAGCAGTGAGGCAAGTAAAGTATTAAATAATATAGAAAAAATAATGTGTATCATTAGTGAATTATGGTTATTTAAGAAAGCAGCACAAATAAAATGTAAATATCCAATTGCAATTTCTGATTGCTTTTCCATTTCTTTAGGAATTTTTCAGAATTGCCCTATTTTTTTCTTAGAAGAACGAGAATTATCTGAAGATATTGTTAATAAAATAAACAAAGAATTCAATGCCCGAATATATATTGTTTCTTAATTATTAATAAGTATATTTAGTTTATTTTTCTTAATTCATTATGATATTAATCCCAAATTATATATGCTTGTTTTTCTATTTCGGAATCATTTATAATTATTGCTTTTGCCTTAAAATAAGGTCTTCAAATTGGATTATATATTTTAATTTTACCAAATAAATCTAAGTGTTTCTGATATTTTTTAATAATTTCATAATCAATTGTTATCATAAAATCCGATTTAATACTTTCCGCCGATGCAATATGAAGTGCATCAAAAGATTTTATTCCTATTTATTCAATAATCTTTACTCTTTAGATTATTTTAGGAGTGATATGCTGCTTTTTTGATATTTTTTGGGCAAGTAATTCTACTTTCTTTTTTCTTTCCTTACCATGAATTTTAGAGGTCTCGTCATCCTTTTTTGCTTTATTATATACCAAATACCGTTGTGGGTCATTGTAACACTGTATTTTCGCTCCATATGTTCCACAATGTAGCATTTCATTTTAGAAATTCATTTCAGGCATATTTTTACAAATTTTAAAAAAAATTTATTTTGCACATTGTCCTAAGGTAATTATAGCTTTATTTTAAATAATGGTGTAGTTAAAATGGATAAGAAAGTAGCGAAAGCGAAAGTAAACGGAGTCGAAATCTCATATGCGAGATGGGGAAGGGAGGGAGATATTCCAATCATGTTGGTGCATGGATGGACGGGATTTAAGGAATTATGGAAGGATTTTGCCCCTAAATTGGCTGAAGAGGGTTTTGATGTTGTTGCTCTGGACTTACGGGGCCATGGAGATTCTGAAAAACCGATATGCGAATATACCCATGAAGTTTTTTCTACGGATATTTTAGAACTTGCTAAATATTTAGGTTGGGAGGGCGGATACACCTTACTCGGACAATCTATGGGCGGATATATTGTATGTGATTATGCATTACGGTTTCCTGAAACTCTAACCAAATTAATTACCTCAAATACTTCGGTTAATTTGGGCAGAAATTTCATGATAAAACTCCTCTGGAAAATAATAATCCGGATGTATCGCAAAAATCCCGAAAAAACGATGAGAAAAATGGCGCCTACTTTTTTTACTAAACCTGTTTCTCAAGAGGTAATAGATGATCTTGCTGAGATGACTATAAAAACGGCGCCGCATGCGGGATTAAGCGCAATTCATTATTGTATGACGCGAAATTTAGAGCCCGAACTATATAAAATCAAGGTTCCCACGCTTGTAATCTCTTCCGAGCACGATAGCAAACTATTAAAGAAAGCTACCTTAAAAATTCACGAATTGATTCCAAACTCAAAACTTGTTGATATCCCTGATACAGGTCATCTACCTTTTATTGAAAATCCTAAAGCATTTCTCGAAGCGATTGTCTCTTTCGTGAAGGAATAAATAGCATCCAAATATAATAATTTTTTTTACTCTTTAAAGAGCTTTTATTAGTTTGATTGGGCTTTCATATAAGAATGGAAGATTTTAGGTGCTTTTCAATGCTTCTTTTAATAAAAATGTTATAATGTCCCAGTTTAGTGATGTAAAAAAAAAAACATTGAGATCAATATTAATAAATGAATTTGCATACCTGCTATTAAATAAATTTCGATTAAAAGGTGAAAGTATCTTATAAGCAATTAAAAGATTATTAGAGTCTAATGTAGATATTATTGATTTAGTGAAGCGTTGGAAAAGAGTTTCTAATATAGAAGCTGCTTTAATCCCAGACTATATTTGCTTGTTCTTCCATTTCAGGATCATTTGTAATTATTACTTTTGCGTTAAAATATTTATATAATGTAACAATCATTCTGTCGTGTAATTCCAGGATTTTTAAATTGTGAAAAATACGCCATACATCGATATTTAAATCAACTAATTTTAAAAGGTCTTTGAATTGTTAATTCAATTTTATCGGGAGGGATTGGTTTTCCGAAGACTTTCCTTCCTTTATAAATCGTATAGAGAGCCTCGCCCAAAAATATTGACTGTAATAAAAGTTTAACATCATTATTTCCAGCTCTATTGAATATTTCATCAAGATTTTTCGGTAATTTATCAATGAAATATGCTAAAAAAGCAACAGCATCGAAAATATATAAATTTATATTAGATACTCCATTTTTTCCTTTTTATTTTTATAAATTCTTCAGCTTTTTCAAAATCAATCTCATCACGAAGTAATCCTCTGAGTATTCTCAAATTCATTATTCTTGGTTTAATAATTATACCATCCTCAGTCAGATATAGGACTACTTCATCCCCCTCATGAAGATTTAGTTTATCCCTAAACTCTTTCGGAATTGTCAATTGTCCTTTGGTTGATATTTTACAAAATTTTACAGTCATCATTAAATATATAAAATATAGGATTATAAAGCTTACTTTCTAATTTATATTCTTATTAAGGAAAAAGAATGAAGAAAAAAGAATAATTGGGTAAATTAGTGCTATGAATGCTATTTTCGGTTATAGAGCTTTATTTTAAAATGGAAAAAATAAAAATAAGGTGGAAAAACGGGCAAAGGTAAAATGACTTCCAAGACAGTTCGCAAAACTCAGTTTATGTTGATATAATCGGCAGAAATTGAGATTCCAAAGCTAGAGTTCAGAGCGCTGCGATAAAAAATCAAAGCAGAAGATAGAATTTAAAAACTTGCATTTTTATTTTTTTTTCTCCATAAATCTTTCAATAGCTAAAATAGATTTTGAATAAACTATTGATTTTTTTTAACCTTTATAGATTATTTTATTAATTAAATAATATATAAATAATAATTTATGAATAATATTATTATTAAATTTAGAAGAAATTTAGGATTTCCTAATAAACAGAGCTTTATAACTGGAAGGTAGGATTTTATGGACTATGATAGTCTTACGGACAGATTATTACGCAGAGTTTTGGAAGAATTCAATTTAATTGATATTTATCAAGAATTTTTAGATTCTATTATTGTATTTAATGATTTTATTGATTTAGACAAAGAAAATTTTAGAAAATATTTAGATAAAATTAAAATTTAGTTTATAATCTTAATAATCGCTTGAAAGAGTATAAAGATGTTAGTAGATGATTTAGCAATAGAGTTGGAAACAGATGGAAGGAGAACTATACCTTTAATCAAATCTGGGAATATTATAACGATTCACGGTAAAAATGGTGTTGGCAAATCGATGGCTGCTACTTTACTTGAGATTGCTTCTGGTAATTATATTTTTGAGAATGAAAATAGATTTAATAGGCTTTCGAAAGCAATTGAGAAATGCATTATAAAATTCTATAATAATGGTCAAATTTTATATAAAGTAGTTTTAATTCCCGATTTATGGAGATTTGATTCTAATCTGAATAGAGTAGATCCTTTAACGATAGGAGATTATTATAGAAATGAGAATAATAATTTGGTTAAAATCAACCATGGCGATTTTACAAAAGACATTTATATAAGAACAATAAGGGGGAATGAGAGTTTAAATCAGCAAATATATTTTATAAAAGATATTTTTTTATCGAAAATTGATCAGAAATTAGATAAATTAAATTCAAAGTTAGAATTTTTAAAGAAATATAAAGAATGGCTTGATAACAATAAATTTGAGCAAATTATTGAAAATTATAATAAAAGTCAGACTCAATATAATGATTTAT
>CAZVTX010000253.1:0-5643 GCA_964629395.1 uncultured archaeon | reverse complement strand
TGTATTAAATCTTCTATTTAAGATATTAAGAGATTTTTTAAAATTAAAAAATCAAAATATTATGCTGATGTCGCATTTAGATCTCAATTTGCCATAGAAAAGTTGAATAAAGCAATAATCAATATTTTAGGATTGAAAGTTGAAAAAACACATAATCCTACAAAGATTATTAAAAAGGCTCTTAAAGAAAAGGAAAATTTAAGATTAAAACCAGAAGGATGGGAAGTTTTACTTAATATAGTTAATACCTCTGAATTTTTCGAAAAACAAGGGACAATCACAAGATATGGATTAATAAAAGGCGAAGATTTAATATTTCCTGAAGAAATATATAATTCTAAAGAAAAAATATTAGATTTTCTTTCAAAATTTAAAATTATACTTGAAAATACAATTATTTTTTTACAAGATATAATGAATTTTTCTGAAAAAGATTTTCCCGTAATAAAAGATTTAAAAAAATGGATAGAGGCGAAAAAACTCTGGAAATAAATTTAGATTTTATAACCAATCGGGAATTTAAAAAAGATTTAGAAGAATATGTTATGAAATTATTTCAAACCGATAAAAAAATTATCGGAATTCTTTTATTTGGCTCTTTAGCCCGTAATGAGGCTTCATATTCGGAAGAAAAAATAAGCGATATTGATATTCTTGTAGTATTTGAGGATAATGAATTACCTGATGATCCTATTGAAAGGATTAAACTTGAGATTTCATTATTAGGATTAAGTGCATCTGGATTTGATTCAGTTTGGCTGACCAGATCCGAGTTTTTAACTCAGATTAAAATAAAGCGAGATCTGCTTTTAAGTGCTCTTTATGATGGCAAAATTTTATATGATCCTACTAATTTTATTGCAGATAATAAAAGGAAATTGTTTAAAGAACTTGAAGAAAGGGGCGTTAAAAAAAGAGATGGTTATTGGATATGGCCTAAAAAACATTTAAGGGAAGAAATTGAATGGTAGAGTTTAAACTTGCCGAATGCTTTCAAATTGCAAATAAATCGCCAGAAAAAAAGATTTTTGCCGAATTTTTTCCCATTTCTTAATAATTCTTAATTAATAGAATATTAAATATTATTATGCCTAAAGTTTGTAAGTGGTATTATTGCTGTCCTATTAAACGCTATGTCGAACAGGGAAAATTGGATAAAAAATGGATTGAGGATTATTGCTTAATCGGCAATAAAAATTGTATAAGATATCAAATGGAAGAGAAACATATTCCGCATCCCGATAATATGCTTCCCAATGGCGAAATTATGGAAGGGTTATGAATTATTTATGATGTCTTTTTTGGTTATAATAAGAACGATCCATATATAGAAATAAAATTGTTAATATAATTGATTCAATTCCAAAAATTAAGGAAACGCTCAAATAAGACCATTCTAAATTAAAAAATGAAATTAGAGTTTTGTATAGATTAATCATTACGGGCTTTTGAAGGAGATTTATCAATTGTAAGGCGGCAATAAAAGATACTAATGCATTTATGGTCATTAATCCTAAGAATGTAATTCCCGTTATTTTAAATGATTTATTATAAGATTGATCCCGCTTAAATAAAGACATTCCTAAAAGAGCAATACATGTGAAAAACGGCAGATAAAAATGTAATGCTAATGTATATTGTAATTCTCCGTAATACCTAATATCATCAATTATATCAACTGAAATTGCAAATCCGAAAAGAGATAAATAAAATATCAAAAGCGGTATAAAAAAAATTTTCATTTTTGACTTTTTTTGCTGAGAAGCAGTCTTATCAGTAATTAGGAAATCATCCGGATTTTTTTTTAATCTGCGCTCTAATACATATAATAACGCAAAAGCGGCACCTACAAGTAAAATTAATTGTAACATCATGGATTCCCCGAAGATAAGATAATCATAGGGCGCTCCTGTTAATGTTACATAAAGAATTAAGTCTTCACCCGCTTCCCAAGAATGAGTATACCAATCTGTTCGGCGTGCGCACCAGAAAATATCATGTATAACAATCATACCAAGGCAGCTATATAAAATAACTAAAAAATAAGCTCCTAAAGTCCCGAATCTTAGAGAGCGACCGTGCATAAAAAATCCAAAAATAACAAGGGTTTGCCCTATTGGCTGGAGCATGAATGTAGCAAAAATAAAAGGATGCATCCCGTAAATATTTCGCATTACAATAATATACCAGCTAATTGCCAAAAGTATTATTCCTGATGTAATCGAAAATTTCATTAACCTCCTATAGCCTTTTTCGGAAATTCGTATTTTGTCGAATTTATCCATTGCCCGATTCCAGATTGGCAGAAAACACCCGCCAATAAGGATTAAACCTAATCCTAAATATATAAGAGGGATCCACCAATAGTAGAAAAATAATTTAAACATGGTTATTTTAATTTCGTTTTAATTAAATTTAAATACAACTTCTATGTATTAATATAAAATAAAGATAATATTAATTCAGAGTTATATATTAATGGAAGTAATTTCCGAAAAGAAGGGGGCACAATGGATAAAGATTTCCTTTATAAACCCAGTTTCAAATAAACAGGATTATATCTTTATTCAAGATGATATCTTAAGAGAAATGAAAAATCATTGTGAAGGGGGCCTATGCGTAATTTCATTCTTTTACATTGAAGGCAATAAGAGTCATTTAATTACCATACACGTTGATAAAGACAATAAAGTAAGAGCCCAGCACAAAAGTTCGTTCTTTCTTCTCTCTAATAAAAAATTGTATCCTTCTAATATGGATTGTTTAAAAATTAAAAAGTCTACTTAGGATGCTTATCTTTTTAAGTTAAAAAAAATATAACTAAATATGTCTCTCTTGATATATATTCTGTTAACTATTTGCGCTCTATTTCTTATATTAAGTTTTTATTTAATTTTCAGATTTAAGTCCGGTAAAAAGAAGATTGAACAAGAATGGTTGAGTTATAAGCCCGAAAAGATAACTAATTTAGGAAAGGCTAAATACCTTGAGATACTTCCGCTAATAGATTGGTATACAAATAATGATAAGTTGATTGGAGAAGCAGGCGTTTCATATTTCATAAAAACTAATGAAGCCAAAATTTTATTTGACGTGGGTTATAATGCAAGAAAGTCCGATCCTTCGCCGCTTCTCCATAATATGGGTCAATTGAATTTAAGTATGGATGATTTTGATGTTATTGTAATTTCACATAATCATCTCGACCATGTGGGCGGCTTTAAATGGCAAAAAAAGAAATCTTTTTCATTAACAACCAAGCAAATTGATTTAGGAAATAAAACTGCATATACTCCTATCCCTATGACTTATCCGGGCATGAAAGTCATACATTCTAAGGAACCGACTAAAATTGCCGAAGGTATTTCTACAATTGGTGTTATACCTAATTTTGATTTTTTTATGGGCAGAATTGATGAGCAAGCTTTAGCGGTTAATATTGAGGGAAAAGGCGTTGTCATTATTTCCGGTTGCGGACATCAGACATTACCTAAGATAATAGAGCGTACTAAAGCTTTATTTGATGACCCTATATACGGAATTATTGGTGGTTTGCATTATCCTGTTTCCGATTCGAGAGTTAAAAAACTTGGACTAAAAATGCAGAAAATTTTCGGGACATGCCGACCTCCTCGAAATCCTATAACTATGGATGACGTAAAAGAGAATATTGCATTATTAAAAAAAATAAATCCCAGACTCGTAGCGCTTTCGGCTCATGATAGTTGCGATGTTAGCATAGAGACTTTCCGCAATGCTTTTCCTAATGAATACAAAGAAATAAAAGTTGGAGATAAAATAATTATTGATTAAAATAATTAATATTTGGCTAATCTTAGGATTATTGTCGAATATAATTTATGACTTAGAAAATTTATTGAAATAATTTTTAAATACAGAACAGAAAAAGTCAAAATCCTTGCCATATTCCTTATCATAATCAGGATAATTAAAAAAATAATTTGTTCCGTCTTTTAATCTAAGAATAATAAATTTATACTCAGTTGTTCCATCGGGATGAGAAACTGTTGCTTCATGAGGATCAATAATTCCTATTTGATCCCAAGAGATAAACTTTAGATTACTCGGCTTTCTCTGGAAGAGTATTCCTTTAGAGAATAAAAGGAGAAAACCATGCTTTATACCTATAATCTCTCTAATGAATACGCCCAAAAAAACCAATCCACCTGAAAGAAGGATTATAGACATTATTAAATACCATAATTTATCGTTTTCAGGGCTTTCAAACAAGAAATAATAAAATGCAAGATAAAAAAAGAAAATCGTTGCAATAAAACATATTAACATTGTAAAACTAGGTCTTTTATGCCAAGGAAATAAATAAAAATCTTCCTTCTTTAGTTCACTATTGATTCCGGAATTAATGATTTTAAAAGGAGGGTTTAAATTTCGATATTCCCTATCAAAAACTAAATTTTTAATATCTTTAGGTAAGCTCTCGACAATTTGTTTTTCAATACTCATTTTTTTTCTTTCTTTACATTATTTATCTTTTTAAATGTGAATACAATTTATAAATATTGATTATTTTATTGAAGTAAATGTCTTATGTTAAAATAAATCTTTTAGTATATTTTTATGCGTATTTTGCTGCTCAGTTGATTTTCACATATATCCATGTTTATCTACCTATTTATCTTTATAATACATTAAATATTGATAGAACACAATTGGCTTTTATTCAGATTTTTTCATATTTGGCTTTTTTTGCCAAGCCGTTGATTTCAATTTATTTTGACCGAGATAATGCCCGAAAGAAGGTTTTTCTCATCATTAGTACAATATTTATAAGTATCGGATTTTCAATGACCTTGTTTGGAGCAGAAATACTCATCGCATTAGGATTATTTATGGCAATAACATTTGCATTTCTTTCGGTTATGGACGTTGTCATTGACAAGTCAATAGTTCAATCTGCGGAAAATGAACGCGAGAAGAGTGAAGGAACACTTATCATGTTAATGGGTTCGTTTGCAGGAGCATTTTGCGGTAATATTTTTGCACTTATGGTATTTACGGATTTCTCCTCAAAAACTCAATGGTTATCATTTTTTTCAATAGGAATTTCAATAATTTTTCCGATGATAATTATTTCTTTATTATTTAAAGATAAGCGATTAAGTTTAGAAAAATTTCAAAATCAAAATGTAAAGCTAACTGATTCAATAAATAAAAAGGCAATATTAATTCTCTCAATCTTTATATTACTTGCTTATGGAGATAAGCTTTATGAATATCCCTTAGAACCTTGGTTTGTTAATAAATATGCGGAGGGAAATACGGCAATTTTTATTTTTTATTCTCTTTTAATGATTATGGTAAATGCTCTTTCTCAGATAATTGCAGCAATTATATCAGATAAATTTAATCGGAAAAAAATAGTAATATATAGTTGTGCAGGTATTGGAGTTTGCCAAATTATAGCACCGTTCCTTAATTTAACCGGTTTTCTATTGATTGTAGCAGTAATGCAATTTCTTGCCGCATTCGCATTGGTCAATACCTATTGTTTGATGATTACATACTCAAAAAAGCAGGTTTTACCTTTTCAAATAATTTCTTGCTTTGCAGTGCTCGCACAGGTTATATTTGTACCGCTTGGGACTTATATGTCCGGAATCA
>CAZVTX010000252.1:0-5650 GCA_964629395.1 uncultured archaeon | reverse complement strand
AAAATCAAATTCTTTAAGGTCTTCTTCCTCTATACCATAATGTTGTTCTTCCATTAATTTTAGAATTGCTTTTCTATCTTTCTCAATTTTACTCATTAATTCATCATTTGAATTTTATAATTTATTTTTATCTAAAATATAAAATGCCTCTTCTAATGTTATTATAAAAATATTAAAATTTAATTTTATACCAGATTTTCTAAAAATGAAAATTATTTTATTTATCTTAAACTTTTTCTGTCTAATGTGAATTAAATTTTCAGAATAAATCCTATTGTAATAGAAATTAAAGATAATCCTAACTTTCAATCATATATGAAAATTGAAAATAATTGATTATACAAATGTTTTTATTGATAAATCTCTCACTATATTATATTATATTCTTATTTGGTGTTTCCATAAATGTCAAATTGCTTTTTTCATCTTGATAAACCCGCTATCCATTCATGTGCGGATTGCGGGAAAAATATCTGTAGAATCTGTACCTTTGAGGAAATTACCGGTAGAAGTGTGCTTCGCACCACCAGCATTGATAGAGAAGTTCAAATAGAATATAGTTTCTTTTGCCCTGAATGCTTCAAACGTTATGCTGAGGAAAAGGGATATAATAAAGGTCCGCGAGGAGCCCTAACCAGATTTAAACCGGATACATTATTATTCGTATTATTATGGATTTTTTTTGCACTGGGATTTATATTTAATTTTTTATTTTTTGGAATAGGTTTTATAATGTGGGGCGTTGCCATAATTGCGATGATATTTATGAAATATAATGCCATCAAAAATTTTAACAGATATAATGATGCACTTAATATTTTGGGAAAAGATATCAAGAGTTCAGGTGTTCATCAAACAAAAGATTCTTATATAACTTCAAAAATTATCTCTCCGCAACCAGAATCGGTTGGCCTAATTTCTAATAAGAGTGAAAAAATTAAATCACCTCCACCGAAATATTGTACTAATTGCGGAAATCCGATTGATGAAGCCAGTAAATTTTGTAAAAATTGCGGTAAAAAAATAGAATAGGGAGTGATGTTAAAATGAATTATAAAATGAAAAAAGAAAGGTTGAATTTATTTATTTTTTTGACTCTTATCTCCTTAAGCTTATTTGCATTTATGATTCCTTATGTTTATGGTGTCGGAACATACACGGATACTATAACAATTACGGAATCGGAAGATTATGATTATGTTAAAATTAGTATGCTTGAGGATGATACATTAGATATTAGTATTACCATGAAGGAAGGAAAAATTGATTTATTTATATTTGATTCGGAAAATTTTGATGATCTTGAATCAGGCAGCTATCCTACTTATGAAGAAAAGGCTTTAAATATTGATTCTACTCATGAGCATTATTTTGAAGCTCCCTATTCTGATGACTGGTATATTGTTTTTGATAATATATTAACCTCTGATGCCAAACTCGAATATATTATTGTCCATAAATCACCGCAAATTGATGCAATTACTTATACTCTTATTAGCGGTGGCATTTTATTCGGAATAATAATGGTCGTAAATTTTATAGATATTTCTGTTGCAAAAAAGAAAATTAAACAATAAATCTCTATCTTTTTTAAAAATTAATTAAGAAATCTTATATTAAAATAAGAATATAAAGAGCTCTTATAATTTATTCGGGCTATTCTCTTAATTTTTCTATAATTAAATTAGCACATTTACGTCCGCTTAAAAGCATTCCTCCAAAAATTGGTCCCATTCTTTGACCTCCAGAACAAGCATTTGCAGCCATCCCCGCAACAAATAGACCTGGATAAATTTCTTTTGTTGTTTCTATTAAAATTTTCTCTCCGAGCTCTGCATTCATAGGTAATTCTCCAATTATATCACCCGTTGGAGTGTTCAATTTTGCTCCGGGAATCTTTCTTAAAACAGTTTTAACAATATTGATATCATGTCCGGTGGCATCAATTACATATTTACTTTCAATTGTCATGGGATCCACATGCAATTTGGCCATTTCTACGGCGGTCCAATTAATAACAGTTCCGCAGACTCTTTTTTGTTCATTAATTTTTATATCTTCAACGCTAATTAAATTAAATATTTTTACACCCGCATCAATAGCTCCTGCTGTAAGCTTTGCAACGGATTCAACAGCATCGGCTACAAAATAATTCGGTTCATATTCCTTAGTTTTAATATTATATAAATCTAAAATTTCTTTTGCTTCCTCTTGAACAACAATAATATTAAACATCATTCCGCCGCCGAACATACCGCCACCAACGGATAATTTTCGTTCGAAAATAATAACTCTATAACCTGCTTCTGCTAGATATCGGGATGCAACAAGACCTGCTGGCCCTGCTCCTGCAATGATAACGTCAACTTTTAAATTATTTATTAATTTTTTTGAATATGTATCAATAATAGCTTTAGTAATAATCGTCTCGTCTAACATTTTAATTCTATTTTATATTTCATCTGAATTAAGATATTCAAATAAAGGAATAAAATTATATATTTTTGATAATATTTGAATGCTTTTTAAAAAGGGACGATAAAAAGAATTATATTAAATTAAGGAATTTAACCAAATATTTTTGCACGCATTTTACTTCAATATAAAAATTTTTTAAAATTATTGAGTAATAGATTAAAAAATTCGAGATTATTCAATGATAATCTTTATTAATTAGCAAATTAAAATAATTATTGATAATTTTTGATCTGAATGATTACTCATTCATTTAATTATTTTGAATAATGAAAATTGGTAATATGTTATGCTCTCTTTAAATGGTTGGTTGGATGGAATTACAGCACTTTTGGTTGTGGTATTTTGCGTAGTCTTTTCGCTGTTCTTTTATTTTAGAGCGAGAAAAATAAATACTCCACTTTTAAAAAAAGGAGCTGGTATGGGTTTATTTGTAGGACTACTATGGCTTGGTCCTACTACAGATTTTTTATTTGTTTTATTTACAGAAAAACATATTTCCGATTTTTATGATATCACCTTGTACGGCCTATTGAGCTATATATGGGTTGGGCCGGCTTTTTTATGCGGCGTATATATCGGGACGCAATTGCTTGTTCCTGATAAAAAAAGGTCCTTATTTGCCGTTTTCTTTCCGTTAGCAATTATATTTGAGATTATATTAATCATAGACGTAGAAAATACTTTTTCTTTTACCTTAAATGAGGGTGATCTAATAGATTCCCAATTTATTTACTTTTCTCCTGCTTTCTTTTTTATTGCCACTTTTTTGGTATTCATTTTATTATTTAATGGATTTGGCTCGCTTTTAAAGGTTTTCCAATCTACGGGAGATATAAGAAAGCGTTTTTCTTATCTTTCTTATGCTTTTATTATATTTATTGTGGTGGCAGTATTTGATGCTTTTATCGATGTAAGTACCGCCGGTTTTTTATTTGTTATTCGCTTATTAATGATCTCCTGTGCTTGGACTTTATATTTAGGTTTAAAGTCATAAATAAACTGGTTTGATGAAAAATGGCGAAAAATAAATGGAATAAGTATTTAAAAATTCAGAAATATGAAAATATTGCTCAGATGGTATTAGGGACGATAAGCAAATTCGACAATAAGGTTGCTATGAGATGGTTCGGTGAAGATGGAGAATCTATAAAAGAAGTCTCTTATAATGAATTAAAAAATCTTATGATGCACGTTTTCGGCGGCTTACGAGATCTTGGATTCCAAAAGTCTGATTTCATTGCTCTTTGTTCGCATACGAGAGCTGAATGGATAATTGCTGATTTAGGCATACAATCCTTAGGCGGAGTTAATGTCGCGATATATCCTACATTAAAGCCCAAAGAAATTTTATATATTCTAAATGATTCAGGAGCTAAGGCGATTATCGTTGATACTCAAGAAAATTTGGAAAAAATTATCTCAATAAAAAATGAGCTCCCCTCCTTACAAAAGATAATTGTAATCGACGATTTTGACCCGTCATTTAAAAATGAATGGGTTCTTTCTCTTGATGAATTGATGAAAAAAGGTAAAGAATATTGCGATAAAAATCCTGATGCTTTTGAAAATTCGGTATCAAATATAGGAGAAGAAGATCTTGCAAGTTTGATATACACAAGCGGGACAACTGGTATACCTAAAGGCGTAATGTTAACACATAAGAACTTTCTATCGGACGCATATTTATCAATTTCAGTTGCAGCAACATTGAGGAAAAATGAAAAACCTTGGGAGATGGATTTCTTATCTTTATTACCTTTGGCTCATTCATTCGGCAGATGTGTTAATGAATATTGTGTATTATATGTTGGAGCAACTATGAATATTGTAGAGCGCTTAGATCCCACTATGATAAGAAAGGCAATGGAAAAATTTAGACCTATGATAATTGTTGGAATCCCCTACCTTTTTCAAAAAATATATAATATAATACTGGAGGAGGTTGAAAAACTACCGAAAGTAGCACAGAAAGTATTTAGAAAAGCGGAATCTATGGGGCGTCGTTATGCCGAATATAAGATGCGCGGAGAAAAACCTCCATTCGGATTAAGATTCAAATATACGATTATAGGCAACCTTGTTAGAAATGTCCTAAAGAAAAATTTTGGCGGGCGATTAAAGCTGATGATTTCAGGTTCTGCTGCGATCTCAAGAGAATTAATGATATTTTTTAATATGTTCAAGTTTAATCTCATTGAAGGTTATGGGCTTACTGAAACGGCTCCTGTAACACATCTTTTAAGAACTTCCCATAATAGTAATTATCATCCAAAAATTAATAAGAAGATTGATGAATATACGATGCTTGGTTCGATTGGCCCGACTATTGATATTCGAGACAGCCCATATGAACCTGTTGAACAAAAATTAAGTCCTGAAGGAGAACTTTTAATTAGAGGTCCAATGGTGATGAAAGGTTATTGGCGAAAACCTAAGCTAACAGAACAGGCTCTTGATAAAGATGGATGGCTTCATACTGGTGATCTTGCAGAAATAGATGAGAATGGATATGTTCGAATAAAAGGAAGGACTAAAGTGGTGATAAAACTTGCTACAGGTAAGATGATAAGCCCTGCTGCCGTTGAAAGTCTTGTAGTCCCTGCCTCAAGAAAAATTGCCCAAATTGTTTTAATAGGTGATGACACGAGAAAATATCTTACATGCATTGTCGTTCCTTATCAAGAACCTTTTAAAAAATTCGCTGATGAGAATGGAATTGAATATAATTCCTGGAAAGATTTAGTTTATAATAAAAAAATTCATGAATTAATAAAGGAAGAAATTTATTGCTGCTTAGAAGAAGTGTCCGATTATATGACGCCCAAAAGATTTCTCATAAGCTGTAAAGACTTTTGTTGTGAGGAAGATTATCTAACGCCGACATATAAATTTAAACGAAATAAGATTTGCGAGGATCTTAAACATTGGATCGATAAACTATACAATGGTAATGAAGAGGTTATTGTAATTGAGGATAGATTAACAGATTTTTACGATCAAAGTTTAATCATTTCCTAATTGAATATTTTATTATCGTTAAATTCAAAAGGATTTTTTTTTAAAAATATATATATCTTTATCTCTCAAATTAAAAATGAACAATTATGAACCAAAAAAGAGAATCGCGTTCAGAAAGGTTAAAAAAAATCCGACGTGAAAAGGAAAGATTATA
>CAZVTX010000251.1:0-5656 GCA_964629395.1 uncultured archaeon | reverse complement strand
CCATATCTTGTATTTAAGTAATCAAAAATAACATTCTGAATCGCTAAACCAAATAAGGAAATTGCTAAAATAGCGCCACCTAAGAAAAATAGCCAGAACGATGTCCATATGATATTTTTATTCTTATTTTCATAAGTTTTTCTAAAGATAAAAAACCAGCAAGTTAATTCAAATCCTCCAACGATAATTAAACTAATACTTGTAATCGAAATTCCTAAAATTACATTTTCTTGATATTTTTGTTTAATAATTTCAGAATCGATTAATGTATTAACAATATTATTTTTGAAAACGAATAATCCGATACCTTCAATTAAGGTTATGATTGCGAGCAATAACAAAAATGTTTGATATATTTTCACTTGATTAATCTTATTTGATAATAAAAATTTAGAAGAACGATTTATTAAAATGGGCTTTTTGACAGATAATGTACATAGGATAATTGGAATTAACCAGAATATCGCTAAATATATTATAGCACCATTATCAGAATGAAATGTTGTCTTATAATTACCAAAAAGATAAAAAACCATAAAAAATGCAAATATATGAATGATTAAATAAATAGCCTCTTTATAGGTATTTTTTTTAAGAAAATAAACAAAACTAATTATAAAACCAAAATATAAAATCATTGCTATTGAAAAAGAGATTATAAGATTAACGTTAATAATCCCTTCTTTAGAAAGATTTATTAAATCGTTTATAGTCAGCCTAAATCCCTCATAATCCCCAATATTAGGTGTGATAATAAAGACTCCGCCGTTATTTATTATATCATCTAAATAATTATGCATAATACAGCCCGCCAATACGAGATAATATGTTTGAGAATAGGAAAGCCGATGCTTTTCCAATTCAATAATTTCTATATCCTTAATTCCATCAATTTTAATCGTAAATTTTGTAATATAATGATATATAAACGTTAGAAAAAGAGCGTAAAAAATAGTGCCAGTTATAGAATGGCTGATATTTCCAACGCCCAAGACCCATCCCAAATCAGGACCTAAAAGATTATTTATAAAAAGAATAAATACATGCATCTTAGTGAACTTTTTATCGCTAATATAATATAAACAAATGCCGAATATTCCCCCTAATATAAGATGCGGCATCGTTGGCAAAATTATTACCTCATTTGAATTTTATTTTAAAAATTATATAGATATTAAGAATTAGTATATAAAAGTTTTAAAAAATATATTTTTGAAAAAAGAAAATAAAAAATTACAAATTTATATTAATATTTTCGATTATTATTTTCGATATTATCTTTGAATAAACAATGCTTATTAATATTAACGATAGAATCTATCGAGGATTTCGATAGATAAAAAATTCGAAAAATGAATATGTAAAATATAAAAATATGAAAAAAGAATAAAGAGAGTTAAAACTATTTCTTTTTTATCTTTAGATAATATTTATCTCCATCAATTTTGAATTCTAGAATTTGATGTCCTTGCTTTTCTGCAAATCTTTTTATATTTTCACCTGCCTCCAGAAAATTTCCATTAATCTCAAGGATATCGCCTGAATTCATTTCAATTAGAGTCCTTTTGGTTTTAGCAACCGGCATTGGGCAAACTAAGCCCGAGCAATCCAATTTTCTTATATTCTCCATTCTCTTCCCCGTTTTTAATAATAAAAAAATTATTAAGAAAAAATAATATGATCAGCCTCTTCGCACATTTCCAAAAAACCATTCATAGTTGTCTTTTTAACACCTTCCATAAGTTCATCTTCGGACATACCTCTAGCGCCCATGCATACGCCACATGCTAAAACTTTAGCACCCTCTTCAATTACGTTTTTTAGCCATGTCCCGACATTATCATAGTTTTTAGGATCTTGATTTTTTTTAGCAACCCAGATACCATCTTCTACCAAAAAAATATTAACTTTATGACCTTCTAAAAGGGCGGTATATGCAAATCGCAAAAGTGTATATGGTCTCTCTTTAGTATATTGTCCGCTGCCTATTGCAATTGTGAGCACTTTTTTCTTTTCGGTCATTAAACATCAATCTTAATTTTGATAATATAATAATTTACAGAATAATTGAGAAATATTAAATATTTCGTCATGATTTATTGAAGATTTCGATAAATATATAAATAATTAAAAATTCTAAAAATTGTTGCGATTTGCACTAAAAATACCTTTTAAATAGAGTGATATTTAATGAAAATAGAATATCTTGAAACTTTCATTTTATTATCCGAAGTTAAAAGTTTTTCTAAACTTGCCTTAGATTTAGGAATATCGCAGAGCACTTTATCTCATCGCATAACGGAACTAGAAAAGGAATTCGGTCAAATAAGATTTATTAATAGAACCACAAGAAAGTTTGAGTTAACCGAAGAGGGACAAATCTTTTTAGAATATGCTAAAAAAATTGTTAATTTATATAAAGAATGTAAAACAGAGCTTTCAGAATTAAGCGGTATTGTGGGAGAAGATATCATTATCTCAGCTTCTACCCTCCCGGGTTCGCATATACTTCCCAAGTATATCGCAAGATTCAGAAAAAATCATCCTAACGCTAATTTTAAAATATTCATAAATAATTCGCGTAAGTCGCTTAAATTAATTTCGGAAAAGCAAGTAGATTTTGCCGGAATCGGAAGTTTTATGGGTTATAAGAAAGAAAATTTTGATATAATTAAAATTGGAGAGGATCAATTAAAATTTATCTGTTCTCCTAATCATGATTTGATTATAAATGGTAAAAAAATAATTTCTTTCCAAGATATTTTAAAATATCCTTTTATAATTAGAGAAAAAGGTTCCGGCACGAGAAATATTTTTGAGCAACAATTTTCTGAGTATAATAAATTAAATATAGAATTAGAGATGGATGATAACGATTCTATCATCTCGGCTGTAAGCGAATCAAATTATATATCAGTATTGAGCGAATTTATTGCAAAAAAGGCCGAAAACGCAGGGTTAATAAAGCAGCTGGAGATAAAAGAATATCCCATAATTGCAAAAAGAGATATCTATTTTATAAAACCAAAAAATAAAAAAATATCAAAACTTAAGAAAGATTTTTGGAAAAGTTTGATTAAAATTTATAATTCATATTAAAAGTCAAAATAAAATAACGATAATTGCTTTTTTATGTATATCTTGGCTCAAAATCTTAAAAAAGTTTCAAAAAATATAATTATTTTTGCCAAGAGTAGTAAAGAAAAAATTAATAATATTATATCTCAAAAATAAGATATATATTTGAATTTTAAGCTTTTAAAATCGGGGCAATCAATTTTATTAATATTTTGAATTTTTAAAACAATTTTTGATTAATGCCGCATCATTGTGATTTATTGCAGGTTTATTCGTTGCTTTATGGTTTTTACTTTTTAATTCATCTTGACCTTCAGTTTTGCTTTTTTTTGGACCACGTTTTATTCGGTATAATTTTCCCATAAATGAATATAAAATCGCCGTAAGGTCTGTCACTAGATTTGAGTAGGGCGACTCATCGCTATTTATCGTCGGGTTTATAACTTCTAGCCTCACGCCCCAGCTGCTGAGAAATTCCTCGATGATCCTAATCCCGAACCTCGCCAGCCGGTCATTGTAATTTACGACAACCACATCAAACTTATTATTTGCGGCGTCCTTTAAGAGCCGGATGAGCCCCCTTCGGGTGTCATTTATTCCCGAGTCTACATCTCTGTATTCTTTTACCACGCTGTAGCCCCGCTCTCTGCTGTAATCCCTCAATTTTCCGATTTGCCTCTCAAGATCCCCGCCCTTTCTCTATTTCGATGATGACACCCGCCCGTAGAGCGCACATCTCGGTTTGATATCCACTCTATTGTTTTTTTCTTTAGGCATATCTCTTGCTATACCCCTCAATACCCTTTTTTCAAAGATCTTAGAGATATCACGCCTATCATACCTTCTGTGAAGCCCCGCCGTCCTATATGCTGGCTTTAAGATGCCCCTCTTGTCCCAGCGCCTCAAGGTCTTGGTGCACACGCCCAGCACCCCCGCCGCCTCCCCCATGCTCAAAAATCCCGCCGAACCCATACTTTCCTGCCGTTTTACCTAAGCCTAAAACCTTTTTAAATATAAATATTTATGTTATAAATGTATTAGAGCAATTATCCATTGTTAAAGTTTAGATTTATTTCTTCTTTCACTGCGTGCTTTTTACCAATTTGTAAAATGGCTTCTTTTGTTTCAATTGGGACTAAAAATTTAAAGAAGCCCTTGGTTTCAGAGTTTGCTTCAATATTTGTTTCCAAGCTGTAATTATCTAGAGAAATTTCGTTAGATCCAGAAATTAAGCGTATTTCTTCATCATAGAATATGAATTCACTTCTTCCAGTTGGATTTTTTATTTCTGCGTTGATAAAAAGGAATACCTTTCCTTTGGGAGCATTTCTACCTTTGTGCTTGTTTTTTATGCTAGCGGAAATGAGATTTATTTGGAAGTTTTTATATTTTATCGATTTATTTATCTCGTATGTTTTTTCTATTTCGGTAGATGCTTTGGTTTTGGAAGTGATGGTAATTTTTTGCTTCTTTTTACTCTTTGTTTTGGAACGGCTTTTAGAGCCACTTGGCATATCAATCTCGACTTTTGGCAGTTCCACTTCAAGTGCGGATTCGAGATCTTTTTGAATTCTTTCCATTTCTTTCGTTATATTTGCTACATCCTTGCTACTATCATAAGCCGCCATTTCTTTACCTGCTTTAAGAAGTTGTTGACGTTCTTCTTCGGTAAAGAACGCCATTTTTGACATTTGTTCTGCAGCTTTTAAGACTTCTGGTCCGAGTTGCTCCATTCCTAAGGGTAATTGAATTTGTTGTTTATAGACGGGGATCATCTTGCTATTGAAAACTGCATTAGTAACTTTATTTGCCACTTTAAAGCGCTCACATCGTTCTCTTGGACCAATGATTTGATCTTTAGTTAGTGCTACTTGTTCTCTGTCTTTAATTTGAACTTCTTCATTACTAAATGCGTGCTTCACCAAGGCGGGCATCATTTCTGAGGCGACAACAGTCGTGCCATCGTCTGAGACATCAACCCAAACTTTGCCTCTTGATAATGGGTATTTGACTCCAGCAACGGTCTTGGTTTTTACTGGTTTATCTGTGTCGATTAGAATTAAACCACGGATAACTTCTACTGATTTTATTAAATCTTTGATTTTCAATACGACTTCGCTGTTTGGAAAAATCAATAAATTTGATCCCATTTGACTGCTTTTAACTATTTCTTCTTGAATATCTACAGCGAAGGATTTTTCACAAGTTATAATTTTATCGCCATCACGAAGCGTAATCGTATCTTCGTCTAAGAATGAGCGTTCTATCTTTTTCTTTTTGGATCCTCTTACCAAAAAGACATCGCCTATTGTATATGAAATTATCACATTAGCCATATTACACACCTTCTTATTATATGTTTATTTAGATATAAATAATTTTTTCGATTCGTTTAGTCTTATAAGGTTTTAAAGAATTTTATAGATTTTAGGTTTTATGGTAGAGATTCTTTCGCTTCCATCATATTTCACGAAATATTTTATTTTTTTCAATTAGATTCATTAAGATTCTATTCTATTATTGAAAATATTCGCCTAAATATTCGGCAATTTTATTTCCGGAAAGATTTTTCTTAAAA
>CAZVTX010000250.1:1684-5665 GCA_964629395.1 uncultured archaeon | reverse complement strand
TCGGGAGGTCACGCCTCCCATAAATACGGGTGAAGTAATAATTAAAACATCGGTAGCCTTTAATTTATTATAAATCTCCTGCATGTCATCTTCTATAATACAGCTCTCTTCTTTCGTGCAGTAATAACATTCATTGCAAGGATTAATGTTTAAATCTCTTAAATAAATGATTTCCGTATCAAAAACATCTTCTATTTGAGATAAAACCTTTTTTAATAAATAGGAAGAATTTCCATCCTTTCTCGGAGATCCTATAATCCCAATAGCTTTCATTGTTTATATATCTTTTTTTAAAAAATTGTTTTATTATGAATTTTTAAGATTTCTATAATAATAAATATTATGAATAATTATTCTTTTTCATTAATTTAAATATACTTATAAATTATAAATGAATCCTTTAATAGACTCATTTCCCTCTCAATTGAGGACATTATCTAAATTTATAATTAATGACCGCTATTTAATTTCCAGAAGATTTTATCATTATATATCTTCTTTTCAATCTTTTTCTCCAGTTCAAGTACTTTTAACTGCCTTAAAATCTTTCCTTTAGTAAATTCTTTAGAAGAAAATGTACCAATTATTTGATCTTGTCTCATAGGATGCCGTTCAATAATGGATAAAAGTTCTTTCTCAAAATTTGAAGAATAAAATCCAAATTTACCCATTTCGGGAAAATTGATATCATTATAATCTCCAAAAACATCATTTAATAAGGGAATAATATCTTTATTGGGACATTTCACCCAATTCTCTGCCGGAGGTCTAATCGGAACATTTATATCGATTCTATCTGGTTTAATTAAATCAAGTTTATCCTTTATTTTTATTAACTCCTCCTTAATATCATTAATTCCTTTCATTATCATAATTTCAATCCAAAATTTATTCTTAAATTTTTTATTAAAATCTATAAATCCTTGAATAACCTCCTCAAATTTTATAGATGGATGGGGACGATTTATTTTAATGAAACTTTTCTCATCTCCGGCGTCTAATGAGGGCAAAACTATATCTGCAATCATTAATTCTTCCTTAACTTCATCATCATATAATAACGCACCATTTGTAATTACACAAATAGGCTTATTGGAAAATTCCTTGGCTTTTAATATCAAATCTCCCAAATCTTTATATAATGTAGGCTCACCGCTGCCTACAAATGTTATATAATCAATGTTTTTTTCATTTAATATAATATATTCTTCCATTTCTGTAATTATTTCCTTTTTCGGAAAAAAATTCTCCCGTTTATTTGTAAAATTGGTTGTTTTTCCTAATTGACAATATATGCACTGATAATTGCACGTTTTAGAAGGGAGCGGATCAATTCCCAAAGATCTGCCCAACCTTCTACTCGGAACGGGACCATAGACATATTTCACTTAAAGTTAAACCTCTTTCATTCTCAATTTTCAAAAATAAATTATTTCCTAATATCTTTTATTACTTTTTCAAGATCATCACAAAATTTATTTAAATGCTCTTTTTTTACATGCGGCATGCATACAACCCTTAAAAAGTTTAGATCCTTAAACTCTCCTAATCTCCAGCCTTTTCGCTTTAAATAATCATTCAAAATCGATATGTCTGATTCATCCTCAGTTGTAAGACCAAGTACGTTTAATTGAGGTTCTATTATTAATTTTACACCATCAATCTCCGAAATTCTTTTTTTAAGAAATTGCGTATTTTGTAAACACTTTTGAACTATTTTTTTATATCCTTCCATCCCTAAATAATTAAATATTGCCCAAAAACTAATGATAGAGGCACCAGGTCTGGTCCCCGTAATATTAAAATGATAATATGCACCGCCCGCTAAATATGGAATCTTAAACATTAAATTTTCTGGTATATTATCATTACGAATTAGAAATGTACCTGTTGGAATAATCCCCATTCCCATCTTATGAGGATCTGCCGTAATAGAATTGACGCCATCTAATATAAAATCCCAATCTGGTATAGAATAACCTAATTCTTTCATGAATGGTAAAATAAAGCCGCCAAATGCCGCATCAATGTGTAAAAATAATTCCTTCTCCTCTGCAATCTCACTTAATTCGGAAATGGGATCTACTAAGCCTAAACCCGTCGAGCCGGCAATCCCTACTATTCCGCATGTATTTTTATTTATCTTTTTCCTGATATCCTCAATATCTATTACAAATTCCGGAGTTAATTTTGCCTTTACAATTTTTATACCAATTAAATCAGAAAATTTCTCAAATGATAAATGAGCTGATTCTGATACAATTATTTCAGGCTTTTTTATATTTTTATTTATCTTTCTGGCAATCCTTAAAGCAATAATATTGCTCTCCGTGCCTCCGCTCGTAAAATTTCCAACTATATCTTTTCCATGAAATAAATCGCCAATATCTTCAATTAGATCTTTCTCTAATTCCGAAGTAAAAGGAGAAATCCCTTTATCTCCTATATTAATGTGCATATACGATCTATAGATATCCCGACCAAATTCTAAAGGTTCTGTACACATTGATCCCAAAATATACCCCGATTTAAAATCGCAATCGCTTAAGACTTTCTCTTTTAATATTTTCTTTATTTTTTCTATTCCTAATCCAAATTTTCTCATATTTTAAAAATCAGATAAAATTGAAATCAATTAATTTTACATTTATAAATCCGATTTAATAATAAAATCCATGATTAAAAATATAATATTATGAATAATTATTCATTACTTATATTTCTTTATTTATTTGATATAATATGAAAATAAATGCTATTAAAAATAAGGTAAATACGATTAGCGTATATAATTTTATTATACGATTTTAATATATTCTGTTCATAATTCCAATTTTATTTCAAATAATTTTTTTGTCTTATCGTCAATTTGGATTGATCCAATCAATTATTAATTGCCTATATATATTTTATAGAATCTGTAGAATATATCTTTTTATATTATTTTAAATTTGTTTAACTTTTTATAAAAATTAATATTTTATTTCATTTCATTGACAAAAATATTTAAATATGATTAAAACAAATTTTTTTTTATTTATTATTTTTAGAAATCTTTAAATTTAAAAAATAAGAGGTATAGGGTGAAATTATTATTAGACAAAAAGTTATATCAATCTTATTTGAATTAATCGTCTTTTTGATATTTTTTACAATATTATTCTCAAATAATTTAAATGTATCCGCTACAACTGATTTTAATCCCGATCCTAGTCCACCAGGTACTGGAAACGAGTATTGGGATTTTAATGAGGGTGAAAAAGTAGGTTGGAATGTGAAATATTATTCAAATGGATCTTTTCTAAGTTCAATATCTTTTATTTTTAATATAACTAAATGCGTTTATGAACCTTATAATGATTATTCCGGTTCAGATTTGAGATATTTTGTTAAGCTAACTCCTATGTATTATAATTATACTACAAATCAACTGCAGATTGATAATTATTTTCCACAAATTAACGCTTCGGCAATAAATTTCACAAATGGCGTTATGTCTCCATCAGATTATATGTTTTATGTCTCTCCATTTATCCACCATAATGGAACAAATATCGCATTATATTGGGCTACGCGTGCACTACAAAATAATTCTATCTATTTAATCTATATCCCTAATTCTCAAATATCTGTGAAAGGCAATGAAACTTGGATTAATTCTACAACCTCTAAATCTTACGTGCATTCTATCTATAATTCACATGGAATTTTGGAATTTGGTGAATTTTTTATTGATTTTGACGGAATTGGGATCGGAAATGGTAATATTACATATATATATAATCGTTTTTATGATTGGAATATTTTAGATAATGTATCTTGGGGATTTGGCATCGGTGACAAATTCTACACCAACGAAATGGGCGATTATTATAAATATAAAATTGTAGATATTATAAATGATACGCAAAGTTTTAGCGATCCCATGCAAATCGTATATGCAAACCGATCCCGATGGGATCCACATTTAGAAACATGGAT
>CAZVTX010000250.1:0-1584 GCA_964629395.1 uncultured archaeon | reverse complement strand
TATTCTGAAAATATTAGTACTTTAACCATTGGAAGGCATAATATAACATTTTCTCCTTATGATTTTCAGAAAGATTATAATATTACCGCAGAAATTCAAGTTAATAATATTACTGATTTGTATTATGTAGGGACACCCTATTGTGCAAATAATACATCGGGTCTTATGTATACTGATTTTTTTATTGATATACATTTGAATAAATCTGCCAGTTTGGTAGGATCAATTAAGCTAACTATTACTTATAATACTAATCTCACGGGTCCATTTTATCTATGGGCTCTAAATGGCTCTACCCATATATGGGAATCTGTTCCAATTTCTGATGATGGAATGGGTACGCTTAATGCAACCTTAAATCATTTTTCAATTTATGCTCTTTGTAGAGCCCAACCTCCCGAATCATTTTATTTAACTTCTAATGGGGATCATCCAGATAGAGATGGTGATTTTAATCTAACATGGTATGCATCTAAAGATGCATTAAATTATTCAATTTATCAATACAACTCGTATATAACAGAAATAAATGGTTCAGTTACTGAATTGGCTAATGGAGTAACTAATCTCTTTTATGAAATCGAAGGATTAGGTAATGGGATCTATTATTATAAGGTAATTTCCTATAATCCTTATGGTAATGCAAGTTCTAATTGTATTAGAGTAGATGTAGCTTTAGGACCTCCCGATCCCTTTACGTTATCTTCAGATGCGGGCGATCCTGATTCAGATGGTGTGATTCATCTAACGTGGACAGAATCTAATGGAGCGATTAATTATTCTATATATCAACATGATAGTTTGATAACTGAAATTAATGGAAGTGTAACAGAACTCATCTCTGGAGTAAAACAATTATCTTATACTATACAAGGCCTAACTGATGGAACATATTACTATAAAGTCATATCCTTCAATAAATTCGGTAATTATAGTTCTAACTGCATCAAAGTTAATGTGAAGAGGATTTTTCTTATCAATTATACAATGATATTAAATTCAAGTTTTAATTGGATTGATATATCTGGCGCAACAAATATAAATATTTGGGATGAGGATACATTACAATTTCCCTTACCTTTTAATTTTACTTTTTACGGTCAGAATTATTCCTCTGTCTTTATTAGTGATAACGGATGGATTTCATTTGAGACTAGTGATACTTGGTATCCCTATAGTTTTCCAACTACAGATTATAAGAGATTAATTGGGGTTTTTGTGGAAGATTTAGATCCTCCTTCCTCAGCAGGACAAGTATACATAAAGAATTTAACTTCTCCTAATCGATATGCAATAATTTGGGATAATATCGATTTTTGGAATGATGGTAATGCAGGCACGTTTGAAATCATTTTATATCAGTCGGGGTTGATAAAATTGCAATACCTTTCGATCTCTAATTCGAGGGATGCATATTGTGGGGTTAACCGTGGAGAAGGGGAAAATTATTATAATTATTATGATAACCTTAATAGCAGCATGGTAAATTACACTATAGTTTTTATTTATGGTAATAACACACCACCTATATTAAACAACGAGGAAGTTATACCTACTAGTGGAACGGAATCCACTTTATTTACT
>CAZVTX010000249.1:0-5672 GCA_964629395.1 uncultured archaeon | reverse complement strand
GATGATTTTGTAGCAGCTGAAACAAGACCGCCTACAAGTGGAAAGGGACTTGCATATGTAGTTGAAGCAGTTATGGCATATTCAAATAATTTAGAAGTTCCTAAAAGATCTTATGATGTTTTATCACGTTTCGTAAATAGAACTCCGAAATTAAGAGATAGTGCGGATTGTGCAATAACAAAGGCGGTGCAATCAGTTAATTGGAAGAATTATAAACTTGAAACTTATGATAATGGTCTGCCTAAAGGACCAATTAAACTTTTAGTTAATGTTTCTGGGCCTTTTGTCCATTTAATGTTTAAATCTCAATCTAAAAATTCACTTGCAGATGATGAGAATTTAATTAAAGAAATTAAATATTGTTTAGAAGCAATAGGTCGCAGGTTAAGAACATATCTAAATAGACGTCAAGCAATTAAAAAAAGTGAGAAGAGAGCCAGTTTAATTGAGAAATATATTCCGCCATTTGTTAAAAGCTTATGTACTATTATTAATTCCGGTGAGAGCAAATATCGCGGAAAGATTTCCGAAAAAGAATTAATGGAATTAATGAAAAACGCAATTACTAAGAAAACTCCATCTAAGATTACCTCAAAAGCAATTATTAAACAAAAACCTCAAGTTGTCACAAAACCCGTAATTCAAAAAGAAGTTAAAGAAAAAAAAGAACTTATTGGTGAGAAGCCAAAAGTTATAAAAGAACTTGTTGTAAATTTTGACGATATGAAAAAATGGACAATTGTTAAATTACGGGAATATTGTAGGAATCATAATATCGAAATACCATCAAGAATCTCTAAAGTAAAAATTATAGAAATAATTAAAAGTCAAGGTAAAGCACCTAAACTTGTTCAAAAAACTCTTATAAAGCCCATTAAAAAAGAAGAGAAAGAAAAAACTATTGAAAAAGAATTAAAAACACCTGAAATTAAGATTATAGATGAAGAACAAGAAAAAATTGCTTCAATAAAGGAATCTTTGCAAATTGAAAGAGTAGATCTATCAGAAAAATCTTTAAATAGATGGACAATAAAAGAATTGCGTGAATATGCAAAAGAACACGGAATTTCCTTACCTTCAAAGGCGAAAAAGTCTGAAATAATTGAAAAAATAAGGGCTGCACCGCTTAAAAAAGAAAT
Source organism: uncultured archaeon (assembly GCA_964629395.1). Taxonomy (GTDB): domain Archaea; phylum Asgardarchaeota; class Lokiarchaeia; order Sigyniarchaeales; family SOKP01; genus CAZVTX01. The sequence continues at coordinate 4,533 of CAZVTX010000249.1, read as the reverse complement.
CTCTGCACCTAAAGTTAAAGAAATTAAAAAGCCAGAGCCTCTTGCTCCTGGCACAATAGCAGAAAAAAGAGAGAGATTAAGGCAGCTTAAGGGCGAATTACAAAAGCAAAAAAGAGAGTTGCAAAAGCCAAAACCTATAATTCCTCCTAAACCTGAAGAGCCTCAAGAGTCACAAGAAAATATAGTCACTAATGAAAAGATTCTTGCTGCATTATCTAAAACGGAATGGCAACCTCTTACTTCACTAATATACAAATTAAAAATTAAAGATATGATGATTGCCCGATTTCTACAAATTAAACTTAAAAATTTAGAACGTTCTGGATTAGTTGAGGTAGATGTTCGAAAGGGTAAAAAATTCTGGAAATTAAAATAATAAAAAGAAAGGATGAATTATGGCAAAAAAGAAAAATACACAAAATTATGATTTAAGAGCAACAAAAGAATTATTTAGGGAATATCTTGCAAAAGGACAAGAAAGAAAAGAAATTGAACTTCCTGAAGATACTATTAAAATTGATGATTTAAATCGAAAAAAGACCCTCGAAAGGATTTATAAATTAGCGGACCAAATTGTTGAAAGAATATTAGAAACCGGAAAACCATCAATATATCTCCCTTCTCGAGCAGGATCCAATATTTTTTGGGATGAAGAACATGATTTGTTATTGCTAGGAAAACAAATTATGGAAAAACAGTTTCACACATTAACCAGCGTAGCAGACATTACCAGACTAATGAAAGTATTAGAAAAGATAACGGAATTATTGCAAAAAGATTTACATGCAACCAAACGTGAAATCTTTTATACAGATGTCAATTTATTTAAAGAACAGAAAAATAGTGATAAAAGTATAGAAGATGTTGCCACAATGCTTTATACTACTAGAAATTCTACACATATAGTTGCTGCCCCAAAAGGAACTTGCGTTGGTAGACTTAGGATTAGAGACAGAAATGATATAATAGATTTAGAAGGTTTAGGGAGTGGAGGTTGGACTATTTCTCCAATGTTGGATGAAATAGAAATATTAGAATCCGATGCCGAATTTATTTTAGTAATCGAGAAGGATGCAGCTATGATGAGGTTAGCAGAGGCACGATTCTGGAGAAAATATCCCTGTATTTTATTAACGGCTCAAGGAGTTGGAAATGTTGCCGTTAGAATGTTTCTTAAAAGATTAAGTAAAGAATTAAATTTACCTGTATTTAGCTTGGTTGATAGCGATCCTTATGGACATTATATTCATTCTGTTTATCTTAGAGGTTCTAAACGCCTAAGTTATGAATCTCCATTTTTAGCAACACCCAATATAAAATTATTGGGTGTTTTAACAAGAGATTTGGAAAAATATAAAATCCCTAAGGAAGTTTTAATCCCGATGAATAAGCAGGATATAAAGCGAACCCAAGACCTATTAAAAGAAGAATTTGTTAAAAAAAATAAAGCATGGGAAGAAGACTTAAAATTGGCCCTTAAATTAAAAGTAAAAGCTGAAATTCAAGCATTCTCATCCTTCGGATTTGAATTTTTAACTGAAAAGTATCTGCCCGAAAAGCTTACAACGGGAGATTGGATTTAAGAGGTGCTAATATGAGAATATTTCGTAAAAAAGATGGTGGAATTATTCAATTAATAGATAAAGAGAAAATGGAAGATTGGCCTATAGAATTACCGTTATTATTTGTTGAATACATCAGAAATAATAAATTAGAAAGTTATGGTGATGTTAAAAAGGATGTAGAAAAATATCTTGATGAAATTATGAAAGATATTGCGATACCTAAATTTATTAATGCTATTAAAGGAGAAAATGATGAGGAAATTATATTAGCTTTAAATAGAATAGAAGAACTCTCAAGAAAAAATCTAGAGATGGTCAAACCAATTAAAAAATATCTAGAACCTCTTCTAAAGAATAAAAATAAAAAAATTGTAGAAATTGCAAAAAAGATATCAAATAATTTTGCAGCTGCAGAGAGAAGAAAAGAACTCGCAAAAAAGAGAAAAATCATGCAGGAAAAAGAAAAACAATTTCTAGCAGGCAAAATAAGTGCCGAAGAATATGCTAAAGCAAGAAAAGAATATCTATTATTAAAAGGTTAAGAATATGAATTGGAATAAGTCTGAATTTTATAACTTTATTTTAAATAATAATGTAATTGGTTTCTTCAATAAGCCTTTAAAATTGAGTTCTGGCAGGTTGTCTTATTGGTATGTAAATTGGAGAAATGTAGCAGAAGATGTATATTTAATAGATTGTTTATCTGATTTTGTCATAGCATTTATTAATGATTTGGGTTTAAAACCTGATTGTTTTTTCGGAGTTCCCGAAGGAGCTACAAAACTAGGAATAATAACACAATATAAATGGGCTAAAAATCATAATCTCCAAAAGGGAAAATTTATTTTATCAATGGGAAGGGGCAAACCAAAAGAACATGGTGCACCTAAAGATAGATATTTTTTAGGAGTTCCAAAAGGAAAGATCATCCTTATTGAAGATGTTACTACAACCGGAAACTCACTATTAGAATCTATCGATAAAATAAGGAAAATAAATGCTCAAATAATTGCTGCAATTGGATTAACTAATAGAGATGAAATTCGAGACGATAATAAAAGTGTAGAACAAGTTATTAAAGAATTAGGGATAGATTATTATGCGATGAGTGATGCATTAGAATTATTACCTCTTGCTATCGAAAAATTTCAACCTTCTGAAGAAATTATTAAACAAATCGAAAATTACTTTAAAAAATATGGTATTAATCAACTTAAATTAAAGTAATTTTACCAATTATAATAACGCTCATGATAGAATATTTTTCTAAACCTAAATTTCCTCCTAAATATCTTAATTATTCATCTTTTCTTTTATGCAGACCGGGAAAAAGTTATAAAATTAATGCCAATGTCTGTATTATTAAAAATAATAAGCCCATTCTTTTTGATGTTGGATTAGATTGGAATATGTTATTTAATTTACAAAAAGCAATAAAAATAATAGGTAAAAATCCCAAGGATGTTATTTTTGCTGTAGTTTCTCATACTCATCCCGATCATTTTTTAAATTTACTGTCAATTAGACGTTTTTTTCCGAATATCAAAATAATTATCCATAGAGAGACATATGAAAGCTTTATGAATGTCTTAAAAATGGATAAAAATAAAATTTTTCGTCAAAAATCATCATATAATAAAATATTTGACTTATACCTAAGGTTTTTAGAAAAGCTTGAAGGTTTCTATGTTTTGCAAAAAAATAAAATATATATGGTTAATCAAGATTGCTATATTCCTCACATAAACATAAAATTAAAAATAATTCACACGCCGGGACATTCTGCAGGACATATTTGCCTACAAGATTGCACTAATAAAATATTATTTTTAGGTGATCATTTACCTTTTACTCCCTGGTTAGATATTTCGGAAGATTCAATTGATAATATGATTTATTCCATCAATAAATTATTAAAAATTTCATCTAAAGAAGTTAAATATTCTGTGAGAGGGCATGGAAATTTAAGTGATAATTCTCGTGAAGTATATCCCTGGGATGTTGAAAAAGAACGATTTAGAGCACATTTAGATTTAATCGAAGAAAGTATCGAAATAATTCCTAAAATAATTAAAAAAAGAGCTATGACAATTGAACAAATTGCATTTAGAGTTTTAAAAAATAAAGACTTTCTTGAATATAGCTCATTAATGACAAAATTTTTTATACCTCCAAATCTAACGTGGATAATTTGTTATTTATTAAAATTAGAAAAAGAGCAAAAGGTCAGATGTGAAGCAAATAAATGGATTTCCATCTAAATATTATTTATTTTGTAAATATATTTAATTTTCAATCGTAATATTATTCATATAAAACAACATTTTGATTGATATCTTATGAAAATTCTGGTATTGAGTTATTTTGATAATTATTTAGGTCCGGAGATTTTTTTAGTGGCTCCTAAAAATTTTCCAACTGATAAAATCAAATATATCACAAATTTTCTGGATATAGATGATGGTGATCAATTTTTTATACATGAATTTGATGAATTTAAAAGCGTTAATCTTAAATTTGAATTGAAAAGTGATTTTACTCGAGGAAGATTAATCTCTTTAATGATTTCGATTCTATATATTGATGAAAATCCTAATATAGATATTTTAAAAGAAATTTTAATTACTTTTAGAGATGAATTTAAAAAAATTTCAGGTATAAATGAAATATTCAATGTAACTAATAATAAAAATGCTGATAACAATGAAAAGCTCGAAAAAGTAAAAGATTTTTTCTATAAATTTTATGAATCTTTACCTATCGAAACAACATTCACAAAGCAGCGAGATGCCAGAATTTTTATGTTTGGTTTGGATTTTGCGGGAAAAACAACAATAATTAATCGATTAAAAGAAAATATTTTTACAAATCCAAAGCCTACAACAAATATAAACATCGTTAGATTGCTTTTTGAAAACCTATCAATAACAATTTATGATGCAGGAGGTCAAGAGCAATACAGAAAGAT
>CAZVTX010000248.1:0-5713 GCA_964629395.1 uncultured archaeon | reverse complement strand
AGTTGCTGAAAGATTATATTGTTCTATTAAATCATTTGCACTTTGAATATTTATTTTCTTTAAAATTTGTTCATCCGGTAAATCTGAAAAAAATGCCATTTCGATATCCTTTGCTGACACATTAAATTCTTGTGCGACTTGATTTATTATCAAATCCCTTTTTCTATCATCAACAACAAATCCTTTTTCAAATAAAGCTCTGCGAATTTTTACAGGATCTAAGTCAACTGCTTTATGAAAAATGCAATTCTTTTTAATGATTTCAGAGAGAGCACGTATAATTTTAAAGTCTCTTTCAGAATCTTCCAGTTTTTTAATTTCTTTATCAATTATTCTTAATTTATTTCCTATATTTTTTTTAAAAATTTCAAGAACCTGATTTGCTTTTTCATAATCTTTTAAATATCTTGGTCTGATTAATCCTTTCTTATAATTTTTTTCTATAGATAATAATGATTTAGGGAACAATTACAATCGCCTCCGATATGATGTTTTAGTCTCAATTGAATCTTTGGTAATTATTTCATATAAAATTGCTTTTTTATTCTCAATAGGTCGCAATAATCTGCCTAATCTTTGAATATATTCCCTTGAGCTTCCCGTTCCGCTCAATATAATTCCTATATTTGCTTCGGGAACGTTTATGCCCTCATCTAAAACTTGAGATGATATTATTGCTCGATATAACCCTTTTTTAAATTTTTCTAATATCTCATTTCTTTCATTTTTTTTAGTTTTATAGGTAATACATGGAATTAAAAAGCGACGTGAGATCTCATATACCATATCATTATATTTTGTAAATATTATCGTGCGATTCTTTTTATCTAATAACTTGGACAGTACCTCAATTTTAGCTCTTGAGTTAAAGGCTAATCTTTCTGCTTTATTCCTCATTAATATTGCTCTTCTAGCTTCAGGATCTCTTCCTGAAAGTTTTATTAATCTCTGGAAATCTTTTGGTGATCGTAGTTTAATATTTCGTGATATTAAATATTGTCTGAAAATTTTATGTGCGTTATTGTATTCTTCAAATTCTTCCTCATTAAAATCTACAAATATTTTCTTTATTTCAAAATCAGAGAGATATTCTCCTTTAAGTTCTTCAGGTTTAATTTCAATAATTTTTTCTCCGATTAATTTGAATAAATCTAAATGTAAATTATCCTCTCTTTCTAATGTGGCAGTTAGACCTAATCTATAAGGTGATGCAAACATTTCGGCAATTTGTCTAAATGCATTTGAAGGAAGATGATGGACCTCATCAAAAATGAGTAGTTTAAATTTATTTCCTAAATATTGAGCATTCAAGTAAGCAGAATTATAGGTTGAGACCGTAATTGACCTAAGTTTCTTTTTAGATCCAGTAAATTCCCCAATTTCTATCGAAAAAGCTTTTTTTAAGTCCTTTTTCCATTGGTTTACTAAATCTAAAGTGGGGACAATTATGAATGTTGCAGAATTTATGATTTCGATGATTTTCATAGCAAAAATTGTTTTTCCCGATCCTGTAGGCATTACTGCAATTCCATTTTTATTTACCATCCACTTTTTCAGTGCTTCTTTTTGGTATGACCTTAATTTAATTGAACTTTTTAGAAAATTACAAGGAATTAAATCTAAAACGTCGTCTTGATATCTTAAGTCTAAATTTTTAAGCTTGTTTAATATTTGCGGATAATAAAAAGCTTTAACCCGATATTTTCCAATACGATTGTCCCATTTAATATTAGGGATTTCAAATTTTTGATTTAATATTATTGTACCCCTATCAAATGTCAAATTCATTAATAATTCACAAATTCATATTTTCAAACCATTTAAAAAAAAATTATTTCAATTATTTTTAAAAATGAAAGAGTGCGAATTTTTTCTGAAATTTCTATTATTTCCAATTTTATTATCTTAGATCGATTTTTAAAATCTATAATTTATATAAGAAAATATTAAAATATAATAAATTAAGAAGCTCAACAAATATAATCTCTCCGTCATTGCTTTTTATGAACGAATCTTCAACGTAAATTTAATTCTAAAAATTTGCTATATGACTTATTAGGATTATAAAATCCTGCAACATCATCCGAATTTTCCAAATCTTTAATTAAATCAATAAGAATGGGGCGCATTTTTTCATCGAATAAACATTCCTTTGGAGTTTTCCCCATTAATAAAGGTATTTTCTTATTTAACCATTTTTTAAAGAATAATCTCCTTGAATATCTTTCAAATTCTAAATTAAAATTTTCTTGTTCAAAATAATCAAGATTTTCTAGTAGATCGTTAATATCTTCTTTATCTATTATATTCTCTTGGGAATAAGTTCCACGATAACTGGAATCACCATATTTATAATCAATATCATGTAAATATTCATCAATATATTTTTCCCTTTTTTCACTCTTTTCCTTTAAAGAATCCGTGATTGGTTTAAAAGTAGGCTTTTCAATTTTTATAATAAACTGATCAATGTGATTTCTAATTATATTTATTAAATTCATCATGCTTTCTTTAGAATAAGTTGTTAATTTTAAATTATTTCCTTCAATTGTTAATTTCCCAATCCTTACAGAATTGCTTTCCGTAATATTGTTTAGTTGTTGATTTATTGAATTATTTAAATCTATCGGAGATACATTCAGAGTTAATTCTCTTTTAAAGTGTTCATAAATTCTATTTGCAATTATCTCATCATCACTAATATCTATTAATTTATCAGGAGTTATATCATAATTCAACATTCCTTCATATAATTCTGTATCGTCCTTTTTAATGAAATAATCAAATGTATCTTCATCTAAATTATTATGGTTAGCCTTATCATAAAAATCTGGGATATTTTTTAGAATATTTTTTATTTCTTCTATGTTTTCCTCTCTTATTCTACATATACACTCTGAATAAATTAATGAATTTCCATCCGGGGCATTTATTATAAAAGGATTTTCCTTAGAAAAGTTTGTGATTTTGCTAAAAATCTTATAAATAATTTCTAATTTGCTTTTAAAAAATTTTCTTATGCTTCTGTTAAATAGATACTTGCCCGTAAAAGAAGATCCCCTATTTATAAACTCAAATTCTAAATTCGGATATTTTAATTTCAGCTGATTGAGAATATCATGCTTTTTATTTGATAGGGATTTCAACCACATAATAAATAACATTCTGTTAAAGAATTTCCTATTATCAGGTTTTAATATAAATGCCACAGTAGAAAATAGGTTAAAATCATTTATTTTATATAACCGTCCTATAATTGCATCCCAAATATGTAAATTTGATGTAACTAATATATCTTTTATAATATATTCCTTTCCCGTAAAAAGGTCTTTAATTTTTACCCATGTATTATAGTATTTTCCGGGATATTTACGAACTTCTATAACTTCATAATACGAATATTGACTGTCTTTTAAAGAATGAAAACATTGTTTTGAATAATTAGAAGCTCTTTTTATGTAATATTGTAAATATTTTTGAAATAAAGGCATTGAACTGCCCGGAATTATTTTATCAATCAATAAAGTTTCAAGAAAAAATATCTCTGCTTGTAAATTGCCCTCACTTATAGTCCAATCTTTCCCTAATTTTGAGATTCCAAAAGAATTCATTAAATTATTGCATATTTCCCTTAAATTTTTAAAATTTTCATAATCATTTTGCAATCTCTGAATCGCATAATATAATAACCTATTTTTAATTTCTTTCAATTTTTCCAAATACTTTTCTAAATTAAAATAACGATGATCACTTCTAAAACAGCAAGAAAGAAACGGCTTTCCGCTTCCACATTTACATAATATTTGATAATTCTTGAATCGCAGATTTTTATGTTTTCGTTCAATTTTAGATAGATATTTATTCGATTTTTGATTAATATCTCTCATTTTATTCAAACCTTAGCAAATTGTTAAATCTAATACTTTTTACTTGAATATTAATAATATTATTAAATTATTACCAACCTTTTTTAATATTTTTATTAAAGAGTTATGTTTCAAACATTTTATTTATTTTTGTCGGGTCTTACTCAACCTAAAGCTTCGATTAGGGAAATAAAACAATTAGATTACAATTTATCTCATTCAAATCTTTTTATCTAATTTATTTAAATCCTTGTTTTAAGAGAATTTTAATTAATTTTTCCGGGGCTATAGGATTAAGTTTTCTCAATGGTAAGTTCCAGCTTTAGAAATCCAATAAATTTATTTGAGTTCTCAATATTTTCTTTTTCTACTTCTAAATATAACTCAATAGTCTCCATAATCCATTTATTTAATTCATCAAGGGTTTTTGCTTGAGTATGACAGCCCGACAATTCGATAACGCTCCCATATAATAAACGTCTTCATCCCTCTCAATTAGGATAATGGTTAACATTAAATTCTTTTTTCATGATTTTCTTGATTATTAAATCCAAAATGAATAAAGGAAAAATTTATTAAAATTAGGCAAAATCAATTATGATCTACTTACAAAATAATATTACTGACAACAAATGACATAATAAAAAGAAAAAGGAAATAAATTATTTTTCAACTAACCTAATTTTATCTTCACAGAAATCACAATCAATTAGTTTTGGTTTATTAAATTTTATATAATCTTCTTTTGAAATCGAGTAATTTCTTTGACAAGTAGGGCAGTAATATAATACATGATATTCAGTCTCCATGCAATTTGTGCAAACGAAATTATCCATGTATTCTTTAGGAATAACTTCTATTTTTTGGCATCTGGGGCAGAGTAATGCTATATAGGATTTTTTATCTGAAGTGGGCAATTTTTGCAAATCTTCCTGACTCTTTTTAATTTGAGGGGGTGTTATTCGAGTTTTTTCCTCAAGTTCTTTTTCTTTAGGGGGAGGGGTTATTTTTAGAGGCTCAGTTGTTGGAGATGGTGCGGGTTGTTCTTCTTTAACATATTCTGCGATTTTCGAGGGCTTTTCCATTTTTTGAGATTTCTTAACAACATCTTCTTTATACATTAATTCTGCAATGTAATTGCAATTTGGACATTTTTGATGAACTCTCTCTATTGGTTTGATGGAGAGAAAATCTTCCTTGGACATGGAAAATGTGGTTTTACAATTCGAACAGAGATATATTATACCATATTCATTGGAGGAGCAATTTTCACATTTAAAATTATCATAGTTAGATTTGTCAATAAATGAAAATTTATTACAATTAACACATATAACTCGAATTTTAATATTTTCCTTAATTAATAGGGGTGTTTTTAAGGTTTCTCCCTTTTCCTCTTTTTTTATCGGCATGGATGGTGTTGCTGGGGTTGTTTGTTTTTCTTTTTCTAAGAACTCAGGCTCACTTTCAGACTTAGATATGAATTTTTTAATTCCAAATATTCCTGCTACGGCCACAATCCCTACAATAATTATTAATAGGAACGGAAATATCGTTTCTGGTGGATTTTCACCCCCACCTTTATTATTTTCCTCTTTTTCACTTTCAGTTTCTGCTGGTTGTATTTTGAATTCAAAAATTAAGTTTGTAATATTTGAATTCCATGTGACGATATTATTAATCCAACTTGTATAGGGGATATTACTTTGTATCCAATAAACATTCTCAGGAAGTGTAAGTTGAATTAGATTAATGAAGGTTTCATTTTCCATATAATTAAAAGTAAAGTTAAATCTATAATGATTAGGCTCGATTTAAATTGCGTTAAAGTGAAATTATTGGGAACA
>CAZVTX010000247.1:0-5744 GCA_964629395.1 uncultured archaeon | reverse complement strand
CAAATATCTAAATAATAAAAAATTAAATATAAAAAGAGATATTAAAATTATGGAATTAATATATTTCATAGAATATATTAAAATTATGAGGTGGAAAACATTACTACAATAACAATTGATAATGCAATAAAAAATGAATTGTTGAAAATTGGCGCTTTATTACAAATGAAATTCGGAAAAAAAATTAATTATAACACAACTATTAAATTTTTAATAGAGAACTTTAAAAAAAGGATGAAAAATGAAGAATTATTCAGAGAAGCATGTAGTAAAATTGAAAATGTGAATATTAATGAAATCTTAAATGAATTATACATTGAGCGAAAAAAAGATGAGCGCTCCATTTAAAGAAGTTGTTTTTGATGCAGGAGTTATCATTGATCTATTATTATCTGGAGAAGATTCAAGATTATTTAAAAATATATTATCAAATAATATTATTCCTAATGCGACAACATTAGCTATAATTGAAGCAGAATATATTTTATGTAGGAAATTAGGAAAAAATATTGCTTTTAAAAAAATTAATAATTTACTTGAATCAAATTATATTGATATTTTTCCTCTTGAAAATATTAGAAGAGAGATTAGTATATTAAAATGTAATGTTCCAATTGCACTTCCAGATTGTGCTACCATTGCATTAGCGACAAAATTTAAAATTCCTGCATTATTTGCCAAAAAAGAGAGAGAAATGGAAAAACCATTGGAAAATAATGTTTTTAAAATTAAAATTTATTTTCTTGAGAATCTAAATTTATAAAAAAGATTCAAAAAAACTCCTCTTGTTATTTATTTAATTTATGTAAAAAAAATGAATTAAACTTCTTTTATTTTAAAAAAATACTACTTTCTTTTTTATGAAATTTAATTATTTTCTTTTAAAAAGATCCTTTTCATCCAATTAGGTAAAATAAATCCTCCGTATAAGAATATAGAGCTTGACATTAAAATTGATCTTGCAATAATCAAAGAAGACGCCTCAAGAGGAAGCACTGAGTCCAAGATTGCCCCTATTGTAAATAAAAGAAAGCCTACAAACATTAATTTTCCTCTTAGTTGAATCTCCTTTTTATCTGATTTTAAGCTTTCCCTTGCGAAAAAAAGCCCAGTTATTAAAATGAATAAGATAGTCGATAAAAGGAACCACGCCATTATGAAATGATATTCCACATCTACTGGGGTGATTAGCGTTCCTATTAATGAGGGATCAGTAAATAGCAAAGTCAAAAATGTTATTTCAAACGTACAACCATAAATTATTCCAAATATAATAAGTTGTTTTTTATATTTTTTAAACATAAGATCTGAAATCGCTATTAGCCAAAAAAGAATACCTATGGGAATTAATAGGTTATTAATGAGAAAATAAATTGTAGGATAATTGTAAAGACCATTATTATTCATTGTGACAGCTATTATAAATGAGATAACGGATCCCCACCATGGTTCAGTTATCGTTATTGATGTTATTCCCACCAATAGGAATTCTCTCTTTTTAAATTCGAAATACCTTGAGATAATTTTGAAACCAATAAAAAAAGCAAGGCTAACGGCAAATAAACTAAATAATCCGCTCAAGATTTCAAGATATTCTAAAGCCATATTAAAACTAAAATTTTTTTATTAATATATTGAAGTAATTATAAATAAAGTTTCTATATAAATCATTAAATTTTTATGATTTTTATGTCCAAAAATAAATTTAATGCGGTAATAGAATCGACAATGGTTGGCCCTTTATGGATTAGGGCAGAATATGGCAAGAAATATCCCGAAATTTTCTATGATCCTGAGGCAGAAAATATAATTAAAAGATTATGGAATATTTTTCCTGAAGATCATGAAGGATTTAAAATAATGAAAGAATTTATCGATGAATTTGCTGCTTTAAATTTTCTTTATCGAGCGAAATATTTTAACAATTTAATACAAAAATTTACCCAAAAGAATCCCGATGGGATTATTATTAATTTAGGATGCAGCTTAGATACATTAAATTTGCAATATAAAGAATTAAATATAAAAATGGTATAATATAGATTTACCTAATACAATTGAATTGAGAGAAAAAATAATTAATTCAGATTTTTCAGTAAAAAATATTGGAAAATCTATTTTTGATTACTCTTGGATGAATGAAATTGAGACAAATTCAGAAAAAAGGATATTATTTATTGCCTCGGTATAGACCATAAATTTGGATTAGGAAATCCTAAAAAATTATATAAATAGTCAAAAAATATAAAAAAGTGTCTTTATTAACGTTTTTCAAAGGATTAAACTTAAATCCAAGATGGAAGAGAAAAAATCGTTTTTTAATTCGAATATTTCGATTTTTCAAATTTTATAAATTTATTACAATTGAATTCAAATAAAAAACTTTTAAAAAATAGAATTTGATTTTTAAAAAAAATTGAAGAAATTAAGAACTTTTCAAGAACAATTTTTTAATCCAATTTGGTAATAAGAAGCCACCATAAAATCCTAAAGCACTTAAAATAAGGATTATCCTGGCTACGATTAGAATTGGTAATGTTAATTCTAATGCTGCATCCATAGCCGCTCCGATATCAAACAATGTAATTGAAATTATTATCAATTTTCCTTTAAGTTTTATCTCCGGATTATCAGAACGCATTGATTCCCTACCAAAAAGATATCCCGTAATAAAGAGGATAACTAAAATTGAAAGAAGGAATATGCTTACAAAACTTAAATATTCAACATCCACGGGGCCACTGAGTTCTCCGATAGATGCGGGATCGGAAAATAATAATGCAAAGAAAACAACCTCAAATGCGACACCATATATTATAAAGAGCCATATAATGATTTTTTGCTTTTCTTTATATAATAAATCCGTAAATGCGATTATCCATGTAATTAAGAAAACGGGAATTAAAACATTTCCTAAAATAAAATAAATCTCGGGATTATCTTGAAGTCCATTTCCACCTGTAGCCATTGCAATGATAAAAGAAAGACTTGAGGGCCACCAGGGACTTGCAAGGCCAAACCATGTAATTCCGACTAATAAAAAATCTCTCTGTCTTTTCTCTATATATCTCGAGGCAATTTTTAGTCCTACTAATGAATAAATTACAACTACGATTATACTAAAAATACCGGTTAAAATTTGAAATTCATTTAAAGCCATCTAATTTCACTTTTTTGAAAATTTGAAGTTTTAATAGATAAATATTTTATGGATAGATATCTAAATAAATTTTATTTTTTAATTATTGGTTATAATCAATTAATCTAAGTTTAAATCCTTAACTTCGTTTAATAATACTTCGAATTTCTCTTTTGGAATTTTACCTTTTAAGGATTTTAAAATCTGAAATTCTTCTTTCGCATTTTCCATATAATTTTCTTGAACGCATAATTGAATAATTTTTACCTGAATTTCTGCCATTTTTTCTTGATATTCCGTGTTTTCTAACATATTTGCAGCCATTTTAAATTGTTTAATTGCTTCTATAGGTTTATCCTGTTTTAAAAGTTCTTCTGCATCCATTAGGGTCCATTCGCAATCACCTAAAGGGTCATCGCCGAAATAATCACCGAGTTTTGAGAAATCAATCTTAATCGAAGCACCTTTATCGCCGTATTTTTCCATTAGAGCCTCTGTAATACGTTCATCAATACCTAATAATTCCATACATTCTTTTATCCCTTTTTTAGTAAATCCCTGTAATTGATATTTTACTTCATAATATTGATCGCTAAATTGGTGTTCTAACCTAAAAATTTGGAATCCTAAGTTATCTTCATCTATAATCTCATGATCAAAAACAATTCCCAACCCATCAGGATTATTTGCTTGATAAAAAGCTTGATTTTTAATATCCGTTTCACTGAAAAATGGAGTTAATCCAGGATGTGTATGCCACCAGCCCGTTATAAATAAGTCTCCTCCAAAAAGGTTGCTTTCGGATTGAATTATTTCAGGAAGCTTCATAGGTGATACTTGAACATCTAATTCTGTTCCGGAAGTCACACCAATAGCATCTTCTATAAAATAGTAATCTCCTTCAACTCGTCCAAATAAAATACCCATGCATTCAACCCATTTTTCCCGAGGTATTTTGAATGAGGAATATTGGGATAGGTATTTTACCATCTCTTTATATGCTTTAAATGTTACAATTACTTCTCTCATTTTTTACTCCTATTATAAAATCTTTTAACTCACACCTAATGATATATTGTAATAAAAAGATAAAAGTATTAATGATAATAATGTCGGAATAATTAAACTATAAGTTAATAATTTTTGAGAAACTTTAATACATTCCTGCAGTGTTGAGATAATTACTTCAAAATATTTATGATCCCCCCAAATTCTAACATTCTCAACTTTACTATCATAATAAATAAATTCAACGGGTTCAAGATTATCATGAGCAGTTTTAAGTAATTTTTCAAGCTTTTTTAATATAAAATCAATTTTTATTTTATCTCCAATTGGCGAATAACCCCTACTTGTGAATTGTCTTGCAACAGTATGGGAATCCGAAGTGGTAATTTCACCTTTTTCAATACCTCTATTTTGAAGCATATTTAGGATGAATGACCGTATTTCTACGAAAGCATTATTTCCGTCAAAATGTATTAAAGCTGTCTTTTGATTGGTTTCTACATTTTTAAATAAATGGACGACGATTCCCCCGTTTCCTATTCCATCTTTTTCACTGTATTCTTTAATAGGATCACTTGCAACACCGTATAGAAGTTGTGATTTTTTAGTTTCATTATAATCATTATTGACAAAAAATTTTTCAGAAACATTAATAATGTCTTTTGCTTCAAGGGAGTCTTTTACAATTAAAACTTCGTCCCCAATAATTGCATTATGAGCATCAACTATTATAACATCATTAAATCCGTAATTTTTTGCAATTTTTCTTATCTCATCGCCTACTTCAGATTGTATATCATCAGAAGGTAATGGGTGCCTTGTAACAAATATTATCGGAACATTTCCTACGGCAAATCCAATAAGTTTTGCGGAATTCGAGATTTTTCTGGAAAAATCAATAATATTATCAGACCATTGCAATTTTTTATTATTATTTAAATGATTTACATCTTCAATGATTTTTTCGACTACTTTATCAACATATTTCTGTTTAGTAAGATTATGTGTATGATCATTTGTTGTATGATAAACTGTAGTTCCGGGAATTAAACGTAATTTTTTATAGATGAGCTCCGGTAAATCAGAGGAACCGCATGTTTTAAAAGGTCCAAAATGGACATGAGGAACGACAAATAACCCTTTAATATTTTTACTTTTTTTACTTCTAATTGCAAGATATTGAATTCTTACATCAGAATCCTTTCCAACCCGATCAAATAATTCTTCTATAGGTCCATCATTCCTTTCCGTAAGCATAGAAAGAACAAAAGCCCTAATAAAACCATAGCCTCCTAAACCTGTCGCTTTCCGATAAACATTACTCACATGATAGAGGCCCCTTCCATAAATAAATGTATAAAAAAATGCACAAATGCAAAAGATAACAATTGCTTTAAAAAAGAAATTTAATGAGACATAACCTGTATAAATAAAAAAGAAATAATATAAAATAATACTTACAACGGGCTGAGTTAATGATAATATTAATCTCCCAAGCCAACGCACCATCGTAAAAGAAAAATATATTACAAAAGCAATGATATAAGAAATTATTGTTCCAAGCATAAAAAAAACTTCAATAAAAGCATTATTTTTT
>CAZVTX010000246.1:0-5822 GCA_964629395.1 uncultured archaeon | reverse complement strand
ATCTATTTAGAATTAGTAACTCCTGCTAATTGCACCGCTAAAATCTCTATTTGGGATCCTGATAATAAAAAATATGATATTTTTGAGAGCGAAATGAGCTCTAAAAGTGAATCTTTAAAATGGTTTTCAATACCATTCGGCACGGCATTAGAAGGAAATTACGATATTCTATTTGAAATTAAAAGTAATTTAAATTTGAACATATATATCAGCATAAAAGAAACGGTTAAATGTTTGGAGGATAAAGTTGCTTCAAGATATATGAATAATCCAATTCTTTATACTGTAACAAGATTTTATAATTCCAAAAGAGCTGCGATTCATATTAATTTGGATTCCGATATAATGTATAAATTTTTTATAGGTAGAGTTAGCCCCATAACTATTATTCAAAATAGCGAAGTGCGGATAGACTATTCAATCACAAGTCCAGAAGGTATAAAATATATAATATATTCAGATTATACTTTACCCGATATAGATGATATCTGTGTTTTTAATTTTGGTACGAGTTGTTCAGGTACTTATGACATAAATATTACAATATACTGTAATGTGCCCTATGTAAATATTGCATTTTTAATTAGCGAAGACTACACAATAAGCGATGTAAATGATGTAAATAATACTAAAAAACCCGATAATGATGAAAATGAAAATTTATTCGGGAATTTTTTAAAAAACGCCACATCTATTTCTGCAGAATTGATATTCCCTTCCTTGATTATCATATCCGGAATAATAGGGATAATTTTAATTCCATTTTACATTAATAAGAAAAAAAGAAACCTTGCTCTTTTTTAATATAATAAAAAAATAAAAAATTAGAAGCTAATTTAGTTTTAAAATATAAATTAACTTCAGTAAATAATATTTAAAAAATTTAAGGTAAGGCTTCAAGTTTGATTTCAAGATCTTTAATTTTCTTATCAATATCGTTTAATTTTTCTTGAGCATCGTTCAATTCTGAGGATATATTCTTAATATTATCTAATGCTTCATCTAATTTTTGCTGAATTGCCTCTTTTTTCTTTTCTGAGGCTTTTTCCAGCTTATATTTTAATTTATCGGCATTTTCACTTGCTTTATTTAATTCTTTTTGTAGTTTATTTACAATTTTTTGAGGTCCTTCTCGCTCTTTATAAGCTTCCTTTAATTTTTTTTCAAGATTTTTTCGCTCATCTTGAGTTAACTTTGAGAGTTCCTTTCGATAATTATTTGAATTAAATGTATCATCCTTTATCAACCAAGTACCATCTTTTTGAGGTGCTAAACCACGTGTTAAATTTGATATTTTGCCTACAAAATCCCAAGCTTGACCTGCTAATATAATTGTATACGTATTCCCTTGATGTTCACCTTCTAAAATCATGCTTTCCGTCATTTCTACTCCAATTTTTCGTTTTTTAACATCTTTACTACTTAAATTATCATCAAATCCTTTTATTATATCAATAGCACTTTTAGCAGTTTCGGAATTGGATGCTAGAGCAGATAAATCGCCTTCACTAATAGGTTTCCATGCATGTTCAGGAAGATCATTAACTAAATTCTCTAAATCTTTCATATTATTATCGATAATAATATAATTCTTTTGCGTCGGACTAAAATGGAAAATTTTTTCTTGATACCTCCAAATTTGGCCCGAGCCATTACAATTATCGCATGTTATAAATCCTTTACCATTGCAATCCGGACATGGAACTTCGCCTGATCCTCTACAAAAACTACAAATAATAGTACCGCTCCCACGGCATCCTTGGCATAGAATCTGCCCAGATCCTCCACAGCTCCTACAAGGAACCTCAGCATTTCCTCCAATATTTGGATCATACATATACATGGTTCCCCGGCCTCCACATGTATGACATCTAACTGCGCCACTTCCTCTACAATTTGGGCATATTAATTCGGGCTTTCCATTACATTTAGGACATATGATAATCCCCGTTTTATTACAAGATTTACAATCAAATTTACCTGCTCCGCCGCATTCCTGACATGTTTCTTTTAATTCGCTACCTTTAATAGGATATGATTGAAAATCTTCTTTAAAAGCATCAGGAATTATCGGCTCAATAGGTTCAGATTTAAATCCGGGTGTTTTATCGGCAGCCATAGATGCATCTTTGGTAGTCGGAGGATTTAAGATTAACGCTTGAGCATTAATCCGATATAATTTTTCCCAACGAATTTTATCTTCTAAAGAAGCTAAATTTTCAAAAAAATCTTCCGTCACTCTTTTTTTCTTTGATCTTTCATGCGTAGCATGTCGAAGAACCTCGATTATACCATCAAATCTTGATTTTACAGTCTCCAAAAAGATTTCACCACTTTAAATTATCAATTATAATTCATAAAAAAATTTTGTATAATTTTTTTTCAATTTAGAAATATATAAATATATCTATTGATTTAAGGGATAAAAATAAAAAAAGTCATAGGAAAAAAAAGAGAATTTAATCCATCAAAATTTTTGCTTCCCTTTGCCATTCTTTAATTTTATTGGGAGTGATTCCATTTATTTTTTTAGCCAGATTATCAGGATTGACATTAATTAATTCTTGAATTGTAGTAATCCCGTTTTTCTTAAGTTTTTCTGCAACATTTTTACCAATACCTTTAACTTTTGTTAATTCTATATCAATTATATCCTCCTTATATTCATTTTTACTTTCTTTTGAAATTTCAGTTTGCCATTCTAAAGAAATATTTTCGGGAATTTCAATCTTATCCGTATCAGCAATGCCGGCACTTGTAATAAAAAATTCACATTCTTCAGGAGGAAGATCGGGAGCATCCACTATAATTGCCCTTCTTTTAAGCGAATTATTTGAAGAAAATCCTTTAGTCTTAAACATCACCCTAAAATGACAACCATGAGCAACAATATTTCCCCCGATAGCGTCATCACCTGCAAACATTCCGACCATTTTTGTCGCAACTTGATTTGTTAGCAGCACTGCACAATTATAAGTTTCTGCTATTCTTGAAAGTGTATGAATCATATTATTCAAAACAGCTTGCCTCCTTGCTAATAAACCAATACCTACATACTCTGCTCTCATTAAAGCCATAAGACTATCAATAATTATAAGTCTAACATTATGAGTTTTACATAATTTTTCCGCTTTCATTATCATTTGAATCTGATGATCCGAACTGTAAATTCTTGCATGGTATATTTTAGATAAGATTTTCTGAGGGTCTAACCCAAATCTAAGTGAAATTCTCTTAATTTTTTCTTTTGAAAATGTATTTTCAGTGTCAATATAAGCTACAGAACAATTTAAGCCTCCTTTATTTTTAGGAAGCTGAGAAGTCACAGAAATCGTATGCGACAAATTTGTTTTACCTGATTTAAAAGGTCCGTAAACTTCCGTTAATTTTCCTGTTGAAATTCCCCCCCCAAGGATACGATCCAATTCCGATGAACCCGTCGTAATATATTCGATATTTTCATTTATTTCTGCCGCAGGAATAAATTCCGTCATTCCTAAAGCGTTTCTTGCATTCCAAATGAGTTTTTGTGCGGTTTTTTCTCCAAGTCCATCAATTGCAGCGATATCATTAATTGATGCCATAGCTAAAGCTTCTGCAGAGTTTATTCCGCTCTCTGAAAGTAATTTAATTTGTCTGGCGTTGATTCCTTTAATATAATTTAATTCAGACATTTTATTTTCATGTGTTTTTTATTTGATAATAAAAATAAGAATATTTAAAGAAAAAATGAGAATAAATTTTAGTTCAAAATAATAGCAAACATCGATTTTTTAATTTCAAAATAATAAAAAATAAATAAAAATAAAGAAAAATCATTTCTTTTTGATAAATTTGAAAATTTTCGATAATGTCTTTGGCGGAATGCCATACAGTAATGCTTGATGAATTATTTTTACTTTAAGTTCCCTTAAGTCATATTTCTCTTTTTGAGTTTCAATTTCATTAATTAACTCAGTAATAATTTTTTCAAATGAGCTGCAATTTGAGGCTTTTTGCCCGAAATAACCTCCAAATGCGGCAAACATCTGTGCGATAATTTCTGCATCCTTTTCTCCGAATTTATCGAGGCACTCTTCACAGATTATACCAAAATATGGATTAGGTTGGTAAATTTTAGAAAATTCTCTAATTATATCATTGCATATTGCACATCTTATAGAGTTTTTTTCCTTAGAATCAGGATATATAATCATATATATATTAAATCTTTTCTATTTTTAAAGAAAAAATATTTCTTTAGGTTTTTCCTTTAAAAATGAGACCCAATGAAAGCCTGATTGCTTTATATGATAAGTTATAAAAAAATTAATTCCATTAATATTTATTTTCATAATTTTTTCAGAATTTTCGGGTTGTTTAAAAAGACCTATTTTAATAGAATCAATTCTATCGTATAAATCATTGAAGAAAGGAACCGTCTTATTTATTTTTGGGTTATATGTAATTTCGTGAATTAAAATTAGAGTTATATTATTTCCTATACAGAAAAAAATTAACGGCAATAAAGATTCGGAGAAAAAATTATTTAAAATTTTAACGATTTTTCTGGGATTATTATAATTTTTTAATACTTCATTCCTAAGCGGTTGTGAGATACTATCAATTACAATATTAGATAAATTGGGAGGTAAATTTGCCTCATTGTTGGATAACTCTTTTAGTAATTGAGAAAATTGTTTTAAATCTTTTTTATATGGATCTCTGGGAGTAATAAATATTCGATTAAGTTTATTTAATCTTTTAGGAAATAAATCGATACAACGCTTTTTAGAAAACCTTTCATAGGCTTGAACCCAGATTGTCGTACTTTCAGCATCAAAATCGGTAATTTCAGTAAGATACATTGCAAGAGTAGATTTTCCTGTTCCAGATTTTCCGTAAATTGAGATAATCCTATTAAGTTTTATAAGACGATTAAAAAGTGTTTTTATTTGGTTTTCCATAATCAATTTTATTCGCCAAACAATTCTAATAGTTCTTTTTTAGTTTTTTCAATTCTTTCTATTTTTTCGCGATGTTTTAAAAGAAATTTTTGATGATTATCTGCTTTATTATCATTAAGCAATTGAAATAATATAAATAATTCAAGAATCTCATTATTTAGATTATTTTTTCTAAAACCAATGGGAGAACTACGTAAATTTGAAGAATTATATATTTTAAGACCCCTTTTACTTAAAAATAAGTATAGAAGAATAAATATAAAGAGTGCAATTATGCTAAATAAAGGATTTTCCTGATAGTACAACAATATTACAACAATTAATATCATATAACAAAAAGCTTTCATTTTATAATCACCATTTTGCCCTTTTTAATCCCGTCTTATAAAATGATTTCGGTTTTAATCTTTTTTTATTAAATACTTTAAAATTGAGGTTTAAAATTGAATCTCTCGTTAGAATATTTTTTATTAAGCCGATAAATCTTATAATATATTTCAAGCCAACATAAATGAGAATAATATAAAATAAAAATATAATATCAAGGCTAATTATTGAATTCAAATAATATAATTTAATAATATAAAAAGAGGCAAAACTTGAAATTATAAGTAGAGAAATCTGATAAATTGAATAATATTTATTCCGATGAAATGCAGCAGAAATTTGTTTAATATCCGGAAGCGATGGTGTTGCTCCTAATAATAAAGATATACAAAATATTGATGCAATGACTTTCCAAAAAAATATGCTATTATTATTAAGAATAAATTTTAATGATTGTAAGAATAACCATGTACATATAAACAATGGAGCTAAAGAGATTAATAATGCTTGTAGAAAGGATACTTCTTCAGGTTTTTTTATTTTTATCGA
>CAZVTX010000245.1:0-5830 GCA_964629395.1 uncultured archaeon | reverse complement strand
AAAGTTAAAAAAATTGATAATATATTCACTCTAGGTATATTTTTTGCAGGATTCTTTAAATCTGGATTAAAATACGCAAGATTGGAGGTAATTGAAGTAAAGCAAATAAAAAGTAGTGCAAACATTTGAATTACGCCAAAAAAATTATATTTAGCGAATAAAAAATTCGGGTTGTAAATTTTGGCGTTAATAGCAGGAGATATTACCAAACCCGATATAATAAAAAAAATAAATATAATAATTAAGAGAATTGTTGAATATATGAGCGTTTTAGCGGCGAATCGCTGAGTTTTTATGTATAGTGCACCGATTATTAATGTAATTATAATTGAAAGAGGGATTAGGCTTTGTAAAGTAAGCTCTATTGGAAAAAATAGCGAAATTATTGCATCTACGAATATAGTAAAAGCTAAGGCAGAAAAAACACATGTAGAAATGTTTGCAATCCATAAAAAAAAACCAATAAGAAAAGCGAATCCTCCAATTCCCTCCTTTCCGAAATTATATGCACCCCCCGATATTGGAAGACTTGTTTCTAATTCTGAATAATTTAATGCTGTTAAAAAAATAAGAATCCCGCCTAATATTAAGCTTATTATAACACCGGGACCCGCAATTTTTATTGCATTTCCCAAGAGAATAAATATAGAGCTTCCGATACCGCATCCGATTCCATATAATATACCTTCTATAACCCCTGCCTTTTTAATATCTTTTTTCGACTCTTTCTTGGATTCGGTTGACGTCGTTTTAATTCACTTAAATGAATTTTAATAAATTATTAATAATTAAGATTTTAATAAGTGAAAAATACCTGAAATAATTATAAACACTGCAGAAATAGTAGAGATCCAAAATACAACTTCATTATTTAAGGATCCTAATGCTAATAAATTTGTACCCATCAGAATTCCAAAAACTATTAAAAAGATAGAAAATCCGATTAATATTCCTCCAAAATATTTTGATGCCCGATATATACCCGATAGAATTTCTAATCTTTGAATTCTGCTCTCTTTATCTCTAATCTCTTTCTCTTGATTTTCTAATTCTGTTTTGAGTTGTTGAAATAAAATTTTAGAATCATTTATACTCTTTTCTATAACTTCTTTTGCTTTTAATAATTTATCATACTCCGTTTGGACATCTGCCAATTTTTCTGTTATGGCTGCTAACCGTTCTTCTCTTTCTTTATATTCAATGTTTAGGGCTTCATTTTCTTTTTTAAGTTCGCTAATTTTTTTATCATATGTATTTACTAATTCCTCCTTTTCTTCAATCTGTTCTTTTAAAAGCTCAAGATTATCATTTAATTCTTGTATCTGTGATTCTAGATCAATAACTTGTTGTTGCTTTTCTGTTAATTGTTTTTTATATTTTTCAAGTAATTCATCATAAGTAGCCTTTTGTTTTTCCATTTCGGGAAAGCCTTCTTTGTATTCCTTAATCTGTGCCTCTATTTCCTTTAACTTATTTTCCTTTTTTTCGATTTGCTCATTTAAAAGTTTTAATTCATCTTCCTTAGCTTTAATTAAATTATTTGAATGCTCATATTCAACTTTATTCTTATCAATAGAAACTTTAAGTGATTCATTTTCTAATCGCAAACTTTTAATCCTTTTATCTAATGCCTCAGCTTCCTCTCTCTGTGATTCTAACTTACTCTCTGCAGCGGCTATTTCCTTTTTTAATTTTGAAATTTGATTGCGTAATTCTTCTTGAGCAGCAACTTTCTCCTTAACACTATCCGTTAAAACGATTAAATCCACTTGGCGGGTCTCATAATTTTGGATGAGTTGTTCATTTTGCTTTAAAAGATCTTTATATTCTGTTTCTATAGTTTCTTTATTTTTCTTAATGATTTGAATTTCTTCTTCAAGATCATCCATCTCCTTTTTCTTTTTTGTATATTTTTCATCAAGTTCCTCAATTTGTTTCTCTAAAGCTTTTAAAAAATCCTGTTTATCGGAGATCTTTTTATTTAATAAATCAAGTTTGGCTTGGGCTTCAATAATCTCTTGATTTATTTCTTTCAAATCTTTGTCTTCTTCTTTCTTTTCATCCTCCTCGTCACTTTTAATAGCGTCCGTAATTTTATCAATACTGCTTTCAAATTTTCTGAGTTTCTTATCTATAATGTCCCGCGATTCCTTAGCTTTCGATAAATATTCTTTATCAACTCTATCTATCTCTTTTTCTACCCGACTTTCCGGTTCCTCTCCATTTGTATTATTGGACATCTTTTCTTGCTTTTTTCCTTCTAATGATTAATATACTTTAATTTGTTATTTCTCCAAAGTTAAAATAAAGATATTATTTTCTTTAAACTATAAAATTCAAGTAAATTTGCTTAATTTCTAATAAATTTAAAGATGATTTTTGACTGAAATAATTAGAATTTATATTCATTTAAATCATCCGGCTTAAAAATTCTATATTAAATAAATCTTATATTCACTTATAAAGTTATCAATCCTTTAAATATTAAAAAAATTAAATCCCGTTTTTCAGATTACAAAAAAGAATTTAAAAATAAAAAAAAAAATAATTTCTTCTAAATTCAATAAAAATTAAATATTAAATAGATTTCATATATTATGAAAACAAAATTGGGGTTTTCGTGCCTGTCGACCGGGTTGGTATATAACGGTGAATACCTTATTAAGACCTGCGTTGGAACAGGGCACGATTACCCCTCCTTAATTATTGCTTTACTAATAATTTTATCACAATTTCTACTATTAACTAAAATCATTTATTATCTATTCAAAATGGGAGCAAAATGGGAAAAACATTAACCAAATGAAAGTTAAATCTTATAAAAAAATATTTAAATCTTTTTTTCTTATTGTATCTCATAATTTCAACTAATTTTAAATAATTATTCAAACACAACGGGGTTCATAGTTTTATGAATTATAATTATATTAAAAAAAGAGTCTTAATCCTCTTTTTATTAGCATTCCCAACAATGGTATTATTCGGATTCCTAAGAATAGGCAATGTTTCTGCCGATTCTTATATTCCAGTAAGACCTCATCCTCAGAATAATTGGCATTGGAATGTTAGTAAAAATGATAAACTTATATTTGAATCTGCCTTTACTATTGATTTCGGAACAAATGTGTCCAATAATAAAATGCTGGAGATCTATAATATTACGGGTTTTGTAAATAAAACAATAACTTATAGGGGAACACCCCGGTTATTTTCTTGCGTGCAAACCCAACATCTATTTTATAATGTAACCTCAAAGAAGATTGAACGTGAACCACTTGAAGCCATTACAAATCAATCAGCATTTAGTTTTGCTCCTGCTCCCGTATCACCTAAGGAAGCATTAAAATTTAAAAATCATTTAATACCTTTAGTTGTACCTCTTAATAGTTCAAAAGTAGAGGTAGATATTCTTGCACCGATTTTCAATAATACTTACTGGGATATGTATAATGAGAGTTCAATTAACAAATTCGATCAATTTGGCTATAATTTAACAAAAAATGAAATCTGGCTTAAAAATTCAACCGACAATTACTACATAAATGTTACTTATTTTGATAACGGTACCTTAAAAAGTTTAAAAAGTTATGTTCTTGTAGAAGTAGGATATCACGTCATGGCACCAATGTGGCTCTCAATCAACAGAACATTTGATTATAATGTCACGGAGTATATTAAATGGGACTTCAAGGTCGGAGATCGCTTTTATTATGGTAAAAATGTTGAACAACTTGAAAAAAAGTATAGAGAATATGAAATCAAAATTACTAAAATCAAGACGATAAATTTCTTTAAACGTGGAATATTCATGTTACATCAGTATTATCAATGTGTTTGGGCAAATATTTCAGTCTGGAATTGGACATTACAAGCATATGTATTAAAATTCACCGATGTTTTAATTGGAGCTGCTAATGATTTAATAAAACTCGAAATTCAATTATTTCAAAATAAAATGGACGAATTAAGGAGGAGTCTAGGACCTAAAATAGAATCCAATCTTAATGTTACATGTGTTTGCGATCCTTATAATATGACAATAGGACCATTGCCAAATAATAATAATCAAACATGGAATTGGGCTATTATCGAAATGCTTGATGGAAAAAACGGTTCCCCTACAGGGATATATTTCCGGATAGAAAATGTTTGGCCTGATATGGCGGGAGGCTCTGCTGATGCCGGTAATTTAACCATTGAAGTATCATCTTCGTATTTAGACATGGGACAAGATTTATTTTCTTTAGGTATTCAAAGAGGCAATTATTTCAATATATACAATGATTCCCATGATGACCGTTTTGATGGATTTTTCGTTCTTCCAGCTAACAATACTAAACAAGATCTTAAATTCATCTTTAATAACAAAACAGCAATTAACTTCGGATTTAGTGAAGTCATATTTGGCGTCGAACAAGGAGAATTTTTCTTAGTTAATGCCTCTCAAAATCATGACATGCACATAAAAGTTAACCTTAAGACAGGATTACTAATTTACTACAAGGAATCATTAAATTTCAAATTAATTACATGCATATTTAGAAAGAATTATACTGAATTTTCCGGCCCAGCTTTTAATTATTACATATGGGGATATCGGAAAGATAAATCAGAAATATTTCTTAATATTTCTACTGGTCTTGGTGTTAATTATGCAATCTACAATGCTTTTCTTGATTTCAATCCTGTTTTTACAGATTTTCAATATGAGATAACAACCATGCCAATATACTTAGATCTCTATACAAATGATACCTTAAATATAGATTGGTTTAATATTACCCTCATCTATGATGCGGATGTATTAAATGCCTCTGGTATTCCCGAAACAGCATTATTACCTTATAGGTTTAATAATGTTACCGAGAAATGGGATCCAGCACCTCCAGATGCATACAACATCAATCCTGATAAAGATGAGCTTTATATTTATACAAAACCCGAATATGGGAATATTTATGCCGTTGGAACGGAACAGGTATGGAAATTCGGGGTCAAGGAGAGTGATATTTATATATACGAAGATGAAGGGTATATAATAAACGAAACAAGCGGTAGAAGGTATGATGTTTTTGATGTTCATATTTATAATATAACAGCCATTTACAATGAAACTATGTGGTATTTTGAAGAGGGACAATACATGGAATTGTTAAATATGAGTCAGTTATTCTATAATACAACAACGAAAAAATTAGAATTAGATCCATTTTATCCTCCGAATACCATATTCTACGGATTCGGCGATAATCGAAGTAGTTCCATCAGATATAAATTTCTCCTTGGTATGTATACAGCTGGTATACCTTTGATTGTTCCATTAAGATTCGGTAAATTAGATCTTGTAACAATCGCTAATGCATTAAATCAAACTGCTTTCTCTCCAACAATGGCTTTTATGACGGGTTTTCCAACATGGAATGTTATAACCGTTGATATATTTTCAAACTCAATCTATTTCGCAAATACTACAAGCGGATATTACATGCACTTATGGTATAATGGAGATGGAACATTAAAGAATGCATCAGTTTACTCAACCTATTATATGGGCTCTACGCTGATGACTTATAAATATAACTTATCTATGAGATTCGATTATAATACAACGCAAACAGTAGAATGGAATGTTACGATAGGAGAAGAATTCTATTACGGAAATGCAGATGGGGAATATAAAATTGTTATCGTAGAAATCGGAATTGTTTCAATAAATCTTTTATTAATAGAATTTAAACCATATTCATCGTGGTTAATTTTCAAAAATGTATGGGCTGATTTATATGTCTGGAATGCCACGACTGAAGAATGGTTAATTTTTGCACAACAT
>CAZVTX010000244.1:0-5845 GCA_964629395.1 uncultured archaeon | reverse complement strand
TTCCAAACAAATTCCATCTACAAGTATATCATCTCCAGTCCAGCAACCTCAACAAGCACCCCAACTTGAAACATCTCCACCTCAACAGCAAGTTTCTGTGCCGTCATCATCAATATCTCCTACTCCATCAGCACCTAAGGCACAACCAACTCCTGAAATTACAACAACTCCGCAAAAAACTCAAATTCAAACTCCCTCAATTCCCGAAGCTTCGTCGACTCCTTCTACACCTCAAATATCTAAAGAACAAGAATCAATAGCGCAAGCACCCAAAGCTAAATCATTATTATATACTCAGGAGGAAATTCCTTTAACACCCGTTCCCAAATTAGAACCAAAATCAGAATTACCTCCTGCTCCCAAACCTCCAGAACCTAAAACTGTAACTGAAGCACCCTCCATAAGTAAGTCTGATGTTGTTCCTAAAACACAGGAATCCACTAAACTAGATGAGGAGGCCGCTCCAACATTAACACCTATGCCGAGTCCGCCTAAGCAACCGGCACAAGAGCAGCCAGTACCACCCTCTCCTATAAGTACTCCATCAGTTCCTACACCCTCGCCCGCCCCTCCTGCTCAACAAGAAAATTTAGACGCTTTGGCACAACAGAGAATTCATAATATTATGGGAATACAAGATGTTTGGCATAATTTAATAATTGATGTAAAGCTCTCTCAGACTAATGAACATATTGCTCTGTCTTTAGGATTAGCTAATGATTATTTGAAACAATTTATAAAATTTCACAAAGTCCTCTTCGAAATTCTTAAGGTTGCATCAGAATATAGGCGGAAAGGTCCTGACCAACCGGTAAGCCCTGAAGAAAAAGAACATTTATTAAAAACTATAGAAAATTGGAAATTTCAATTAAGATAAAAAATTAAATTTTTCTCCCCCTTAGCCAACTTTCCATTGCTATAGCGTTTAAAAATTTAATGTGGGCGGGATCTTTTGTTGTAAATACTAAATGATTATTTTCTCCGCTACCTTTTATAGCGAGCAGCAATTCTTCTCCATCTCTTACGATAAGATATCGATCTTCGCCTTCATATGCTCTTAATGATATATTATCCAGAGATTCAAATTCTTCTAATAGTTCAGCATGCAAATCGATTCCCGGATTAATAGCACATGAAATTTTCATGTTTACCGATGATCTTGCTTCATAAAGATAAAGATCTTGTAGATCCTCAATTGTAGGTGCCGTTATCATAACATTGTGTAAAGCTTTCTGAAGAATTTCCCTCATCCTCTCTATAATCTTTTCCTTAGGAATGTTTGCATGTGTAAAATCTACTATTCCATCACCTGCAGAAGCTATTTTACTTTTTCTTAATTCTTCTATTTCTTTCTCGAGACTTTCGATATCCTCATCTGCTTTTGCCAATTCTTCGTTAAGTATCTCTACTTCTTTTTTCAAATCCTCTATAATTTTATCTTTTTCCGCAGTACTACCTTCTGCTTCTTTATTTGCCATCGAAGACTTTAATTGCTCTTCTTTTAATTCTAAGGATTTTTGTAGTGTTTGTATCTTTTGTTCCTTAATCTTTAGCGATTCTTCAAGAGTTTTTATCTGTTCATCTTTTAAACTCATAGATTCTTTAATTGTATTAATTTGGTCGTCTTTCAACTTGATGGCATCTTGAAGCGTATTAATAAGGTTATCCTTAGTTTCTAATTGTTTTTTCAACTCATTAATTTCCATTTGGATCACAAAAAATTCTTTGATTTCAATTTTAAAAAATATTTTGATTACAATCTCTTATAATTTTAATTAAAACTTATTATTAATAAAATTTTTAAAAATTTTTTAATACTTATTCAAGATTCCTAAAAATTTAAATTTCATATTCTTTAATAGTTTGATCGCTCCCGGAAGTTATGAATTTATTTTTAGCAGAATATTTTTCGGGTAACCTCACATTTTCATCAACAATACACCAGTTTAATTTACATTCCCTGCCTAAAATTACATTGTTAAATACAATTGTGTTTGCTAGCTCACAAAAAGCTCCTAATTTACATTTTTTACCAATTATTACATTTGGACCGAGTAATGCAGTATCTCCGATCTCAACACCTGGCTGTAATCTTACGGGTTCTATAAAAGTAGGATAATCTCCAATATATCCTTCAATTTTTAACCCTTTTAAATACTTTGCATTCATTTTAATGATATCTTTTAAATTTATGATATGATACTTGCCGACGTTTTTCTCCGTAATATTTTCTTTAATTAAATTTATTCCACGAGCTTTATAACCTTCTTTTAACGCTGATTTAATTGCCGCTGTTATTTCTTTTTCTTGTCCTTCCTTTGCTTCTATTTCATTAAAGTATTTTTTAATACCGGAACGAAAAAGATAAATCGGCAAACAATAATAATTACTAAATATCTCCTCTTCTGAAGGTTTCTCTATAATATCATTAATTTGTATTCCTTTCTGCACGTCATATTCATTTAAAAGTTCATTCTCGTTAACGGGTTTAATATTACTATGCCATTTTGCAATACTATTATCTTTTGATCTCATTATACCAAATACAATATCAGCACCCGTATTAGAACATAATGTCATCATATCTTCAATATTTTTCACGGAAGGAATTATATCACATGCACAAACAAAAAATTTTTCATACTTTTTATCCTCAGAATTTAATCTTGCAAGAGCTAAACTAATAGCATCTCCCATGCCTCTTGGCTCGTCTTGAAATACATATTCTATATTTACGGAATTTAAAGAATTCAAATCTGCTTTTATTTTATCTCCGTTCTTCCCGATTACAACTATAAAATTCTTAAAATTCGCTTCAATAAACGATGTAATAATTCTGCGTATAATAGGTGTACCATCAATTTCTATTAATGCTTTTGGAACTTTTTCAGAAAGCGGTCTTAATCTGGATGCAGAACCCGCCGCTAAAACTATTATAGGTGTGCTATATTTTAATTCTGATGATTGCAAAATCAGTTCACGACAATTTTAAATATTAAATTTAAAATAATACAAAGATTAATAACTTTTGAACTTTATTATAAAAAATTTCGACTACATATTTTTACAAGAATAATTAGAACTGAGATAAATGCAAAAAATCCAAATATCGTTAAAATATTACTAATAATCATATCATATTTGAATTATTTTTGAATAATTTCGGTACTTCATCCTATCTTCTAAAGAATTATGTTATGCATCTAAATAATTTTAAAAATGCGTTTAAGGATTTCTAATTTTATTTTGAATTTTTTCAATTTAGTTATAAATCGCGAATTTTTTAAAAATGTAATCTTTTAATTTATACATGGACAACGCAGAATCGATTGATAATTTAGAAGAGGAAATTAGGCACATAGTAAATAAGGAGTTGGAGGATAATGCAGCTTATATTGGTATAAATATAGGATTACATGGAGGCACTAATATAACGAGCCAATTTAAAAAGGACAAAGAAATTGAGTTAACAGATTCGGAGATTTCGGCGGCAACGAGCAGTTTATTATTTTTATCCTCGAAAATGTTGCAGGAGATACTTAATCAAAAAATCTCTTTTAATGCAATTACAGGTAAAAATAAGATCATTGTTACCGTTTTAACGGATACTATTACGTTAATTGCTTTTTTAAATAGAGAATTGGCGGAACTAGAGGGTCTTGACCAATATATGCAGAAAATTAAGGATCTTGCTTTAAAGATCTCTGCAATTGTTGAAACATCTGATATTATAAGAGAAGAATGCTTTGTTGCAGTTAAACGAGCAATTCCGGATGCTTTAATGATTGCCATAATTAATAGAGAGGGCTTGCCCTTAAAAATTCAGTCTCATATTCCTG
This sequence comes from uncultured archaeon, assembly GCA_964629395.1. Classification (GTDB taxonomy): domain Archaea; phylum Asgardarchaeota; class Lokiarchaeia; order Sigyniarchaeales; family SOKP01; genus CAZVTX01. The sequence continues at coordinate 2,006 of CAZVTX010000244.1, read as the reverse complement.
AACCTATGTTAGCAGCTATGATTTCTGCGATTTATAATCTATCGGAGATTTTATCTCATGATGATTTCGAATACACAATTATTAGTGCGGAAAATGGTTCGATAATTATACATAAATTAGATGATTATAGGATTCTTTCTGTTGCGGTTCCCGAAGCCGGAGAGAAAAATCTCGGTAAGTATATTGCAAAAATAAAAGAGATTATTGAAATTAGTTAATTAATTAAGAATAATATCATTCATTTTATTTACGATATGAAGAGCTTTAGAGCAAGCTTTTTTAAGAGATACATTAGAGCATAATATAGTGCAAACGGGAGTTCCTTCAGATATTACATTTTTCGAGGGTGTTTTATCCTCAACATATTGAAGCGAGTTTATTTTCTCAATTTTATTTGGAGATATGGATTTCGGAGCAAAATATACGAATTTTACCGAATAATATTTCCTTTCGGCTTTTGAAATTTGTTTTTTTATGTACTCCCAATTATTTAAATCAAAAGACTTCAAATGTAAATCTATGTAATTTATGCAATATGCTGTCTCGGAAACTCTTATAGAACCCGGAATTCTGGGATTTATTTCCATTAGATAGGGAATACTATTTTTTAAAACATAGTCAAAACCGTTAATTCCCTTTAATTTAAGTTTTAAAGCCAATTTAATCGAAATTTCTTTAATTAAATTCCTCTCTTTTTTATTAAGATTATTTTCAGGAACGATATTCCCGCAATACATAAATTCTTTAGGAGGATTTAAGAATTTTAATCCGATTAACTGTCTGTTTATAGATATAACTTTACACTCTTCTCCATTGGATATTATTGTACAGCTTATTGGTATACCATCAATAAATTCCTGAATTTGCCAATTATTTAATTTGTTTTCATTTTGACTATTCTCGCTATTTTGTTTAAATAATTTAATATTTTCTTGCAAATGCTTATAATTTTTAATTTTATATACATTGGTTCCGCCTGAACTATATTTTTTTTTAAGAATTATAGGAAATTTAAGGTTATAGTTATTTGATTCAAATTCTTTTAAGGATATTGTCCATGGATAAATAAAACCCATAGAATCAAGAAATTGATATATTTTATCAATATTTCGTGAGAGTTTAAATGTATCCAGATTATTATTTGCATTAATGACATTCCTACATTTTCGGGCGATATTATAAATTTTCTCTCTTGCATTAAAATCGTTATCTAATCCGCTGCAAATTAATAAATAATTGAAATCTCTTCCGGTTTTTAACATTTTAATGGCAAATTTCGCTAAAAGTTCGGAATAGTTATTTTTAAGTTCATTATATTGTGCTTTTAATTCTTCGGTAATAATAAAACAATCTTTTACATAAGGATAAAGGTCTAAATCTCCGAAAAAATCAACGGCAAATACATCATAGCCGCTGGAATTTAGTGATTGTGCAATAGGTCTTGTATTAAATCCGACTAATAAAACGGACTCTCTTTCCTTTTTCATTATTTTAAATATTTTACCAAGATAAAAAAAATGTTTTGAAAAAGAGAGGCATTTCTAAATTTACAAAATACGTTTTAATTCTAAAATTAATGCATCAGGATGGTATCGATCAAACTTATAAACTTCAGCACCATATTTTTTAAAATTAGCTTTTATGGCATCAGCGGAATATGTATGTACTCCTAAAGCTTGTGTGGCAAACGATTTTTTTGGTTCTAAAACAACCGTATGTATTTTTTGTTTTGCTAATTTTTTTTGTAATTCTTCTAATTCTTCGACTATTAAAGCATAATCACTTTCAACCTGAGCAATTAAATCGGGTTTTTTATAGGAAATATTTGCTCCGCAATCCGAACAAATAAATAGGACGGGCACGATATTTTTATTTTTCATTTTTTCAATTTTAATGAGGTCCATGCATTTTTTTAATGCTGCAGCCATGGGTGTATAGGATTTTCCCTCAATTTTCTTAAGTTTTGCGATAGCAGCTTTAAAATTCACCGTCGGCTTTTGAAGCAC
>CAZVTX010000243.1:0-5854 GCA_964629395.1 uncultured archaeon | reverse complement strand
GGGTGCGATAAATGATGGTTCTGACACCAAAAACAGCTGAAATTGCAGCCGTAAGTGCCGATTGTTATCGCAAAAGTGCCGGGATGGAAATGAAATAAAGGCTTTTTCTCGATTGGATTGTTGGAAATTGCGGGAATGCAACCGTAATTTATAGAATAAAGTGTGCCACCATCATTAATGCGGGTTTTGCAAAAACCATAAGAACCATCATTTATAATACATTTTCGAGAACAAGTTAAACATTGGGCTCTTTTATTTTCTAAAGACTTTTGATATTGTACAATATGTTGATAATTTTTGATTTTTTCCATAAGATATTAGTATTATTATTTTGATTAAGCAATTAAAAATTATACAATAAATAAATTAATTATAGATAATTTTCAGAACTTTCCTTAGTCTTGAAAAATATTAATCTCTGATATAACTTTCTTTAATTTTCTAAATTTTTCATCAGAAAAAAGAAAATAATATTCATTTAAAAAAGATAAAAATGATTTAATACTACGTTTCATTCGAATAAAGGCAGTTTTAGATGAAATTATATTTAATTTTATAATATATCTTTCAAGAAAAATCTTTATAGTATTTTCATCAATTATATCTTCTAAAGATTCCATATCAAATAGATCTTTAAATTTTTCGCATAAAAATTCCATAAAATACCAACAATCATCAAGCTTGGATTCAATTGTTTTGTTACTTAAATTCTTTTCAAATAAATAGTTGTCAAAATCAAATATTATATCAGATATAAACGAAAAGGCATACTCCTCATCTATGTCCGTCTTATCCTCCTGTTCTTTAAAAAAATCGATTTCTTCTAAAGGATAAAAAAAACACATTTGCTGACATTCCTCACACTCAGAAGTGATTGAAAAATATACGTTTATAAGCAAATTTTCAATATTTTCATCACTTAGAAAAATTCTTAAAAAAAGATAATACGGTTCATTTTTAATCATATTAATTAGCTTCTCAGGTATGCCCGCATCAATAGACCTTGATAATAAAGAAGGATTTTTATTTTTAATATCCTCAATTAGTAATTCTACATATTCTTTTGCCATATTAAATATAAATTCAATAAAGTTCCTATTCAATAAAAATTTTGAACTATAAGGATCAATATTCTCGATGAGATTATAGCAATTTAGTGCTATTTCCTTTAGAAATTCACAAATTAAATAATTTTTCTTAATATGAGCATTACTATCAGGAAAGAAATATAGTAGATCATCCAGAATGAATTTAAACTCTTTATAAAAAATAGGTTTTACATTTAAATCATTATAATATCTTAGAAATTCTGCGACTTTAGGTAATTTCTCCTTTCCGATATTTTCAGCATATGTGAGTATTCTTTTATTAATACCATTTCTATTCATTTCATCTTTAGCTTTTAATCTACCATCTATCCAAAAATTTGTCAAAAAATTTGTTAGCCGTATTTCATCCAATAATAATCCTACTTTGAGATATTCCCTAAAAGGCTTTAAAATCTGATACGCACTGAAAGCCGCAGTAATATATAAATTAAAATCGAAAGGAAAGAAATGTAATAATAAATTAGATAAAATATAGGAACTATAAAAATAGCCTCCAACTTGTAATAATTGAGTTAATTCTATATATGCTTTTAAATCACCGGGATATTTTTTGATTATTTCAAGAATACAATTAAATGATTCATCAAATTGACATAATTGACTATATATTTTTGATTTTAATAATAAAGCATGAGGATTATTAGGATAATTTTTTAGAAATTTATTAATTTCTGATAATGCTTTTTCGTAATTTCCGAGAAATAAATATTTCTTCACTTCACTCAAATTAATTATTTCCATTGAATTAAAAATATATATATTTTGAGGTAAAATATTTCCACTTAATTTATTCAAATTATTCTCCAATGCTTCTATAAGTTTTTTCAAATTTTCTAAAATTAAACTAAAATTAAATTTTACGTCCTTAAATAATTCAAAATATTTTGTATTTTTTATTTCTAAATATGGAGTATCAAAATTAAGTGGAATTATACTATCAATTAAATATTCACCTGAGTATTCTTTAAAAAGGTCATTAAAATTTCCATTTAAAAATTCCTCAGAAGAGCTTAAAATATAATTCTGAAAATCATCCATATCAAAAGAAACATATAAGTTTTCTTTTATTTCATCTATTAATTCTGTAAAAGTAACTTCAAGTAAATAACCGTCATAATATAAATAAAAGTAGGTATATAATAAACGATACAGCATCCTTTTATCATAACCTCCTTTCCTAATGTAATCTAATATCCTTGAAGGCAATGTATTAAATCTGAAAAATTGGGTCAAAATAAAAATAATTGTTATGAAAGATTTATGATCTTCAATAGTTTTAAACAACTCAAAAAGAACATCGATTATATCTTTTTCTGGATGCTTATTAATTTTATCAATAAAGAAAGAAATCTTATCATCTTCAATATTTCCATTTTGATGCTCTAAAATATAATTTAAAAATTCTAAAAAATCCGTTCTAATCATGTTTTTCAGAGATATCTTATTAACATTAATTTTATCATCATTATATTCACTATTACCATTAAGATTTTCCATAACCTTCTTTTGCTCTTTTCTCTTTAAAGCTTTTTTAATTGTAATATAATTAATAAATTTTTTAACGACATTTGTAAGTATCTTTAAATATTTTTCCTTTAAATGAGGAAATTTTATTAGAATAAGTTCAGAAAAAAAATAATTAATAAATTCCGAATCAAACTCCATTTTTTCGGGTTTTTTTAACAAGGATTTATATTTGTAGTATTCCTCGACAAAAAAAGAGAGATAACTCCTTAATTCATCAGAAGTAAAATTTTTAAATAATTTATTAGAATCTGATTCATTTAGAAAAGAAATTATTAATTCATTATAATTATCGGGAAAATTATTTTTAATGCTGGTCATTAAGATTGAATATTAAAGTTTTTATAAAAAAGATTTTTAATAAGCGATAAATATCTTAATGTAATTTTAAATTGGTGATAAGATTCTTTATCAAAAATGTTGATAATAATCGATAGTTGTCCAAATGATTATAATTTTTCCGATTAATATTATCTAATGAATAATTATGAAAATTTCGGTAAATATAAAACAATCGATGGTATTACATTTGGATCCCTAAATTAAAATTGACTTAAAATGTCAAATAAGAAATTAATTTTTTAGAAAGATCCGTCATTGGATTAAATCCTTTCAATTGTTAAAAGGATCAATTTTTCTGATAAGATTTTTTAATTTTTTAAATTTTTTTTCATTGAATAATGAATATTTTTCATGAAGGAAATATAATAAAGATAAAAGACTTCTCTTCATTCTTTTCATAGCAGTTTTGGACCTAACGATTTCATTTTCTATAACATAATTATTTAAGAATTCTTTAATTGTTATTTTATTGATTACTCCTTCAAATTGGTGAGTTCCCTTTATATGTTCTTCTCCAAGGTTAAGGAAAAATAAAAATTCTTCACAATCTTCAACCTTTTTTCTAATAACATTCTCTTTTAAATTTAAGATATCCAAATACTCTTCAAAATTATATAAAAGATCATTTATTAAATTGAGATAATTACCTAAATTAAAAGAACAATGATCAGAATTAAAAGGAATCAATTGCTCTTCAGGTTTATTTAAACATGATTTTTTACATCTCAAACAATTAGAAATAATCTCATCATACAGTTCTAATATTAAATTCTTAATATTCTCTTCATTTAAAATGAGAGTAAGCAAAATAAAATTAGGGTTGCCTTTAAATTTACTGAAAACCTCTTTAAAAATATCATCATCAAATTTCAAATTTTCAATAGAAAGTTTCTTTCTTGATTTCTTTTCAATAAGAAATTCTATTAAAGATTTTATCATTTTAAAATTAAATTGGATAAATTCTTCATTACAAGCAAATTCTATATATGTATCATCATGGAAAATAAACTCATAATAAAATATAGAAAGCAGTTTTTTGGTAAAGCTAAATATAAAATAATTCTTTTTAGTAAAATCTTTTTCATCATTAAAAAAATATAGTGGATCTCTTATGATATCTTTAAAATACTCTTCTGATAACAATTCAGGTAAAAATATTTGGTAATATTTTATAAACTTAGATACCTTTAAAATAACTTCCCTTCCTCTTTTCTCTGCTTCTAGAATTTCATCATCACCCGCATTTTTTATTTGAAATTCATCTTTGGGTTTAATTCTTTCATAAATCCATTCGTATTTTAAAAAATCCAATAAATTATCCTCATTTAATAGCATTCCTATTTCTAAATATTTAATGAAAGGTTTTAATATCTGATATGCGCTAAATGCTGTTAATATATATAATTTTACATTAAAAGGATAAAAATTTAAAAGATAATTCCCTAAAATATATACACTATAAAAATAACCTCCTAAAAAAAGAGCATTTATTAATTCTAAATAAGCATCTAAAATATCAGGTGCTTCTTTGATAATATTTATTAAATATTTAATTGCTTCTCTTAATTGCTTTAATTCAATTAAGATTTTCGCCTTTAATAATCTTCCATCTATGTGATTACTATGCTTTTTTAAAAATTTATTGATATAAAATAATGCTTTTCTAAAATCATATTTGGAATAATGAATTTGTGCTCTTTCAAAAAGCGAAATCTCAGAGGGAAATATTATCTTTTCAAAAAATCTATTAATATATCGCGCTTGAATAAAAGATCTATAATAAATTTCTTTCATTAGATTAGATAGGTTTTCTATTAAAAAATTTAAATTTATATCGATTTTTTCGGTTAAATTAAAAAGACCTTTTACTTCAATATTCGAAAATGGAGTTTCATGATTAAAGGGGTTAATTTTTATAATAGGTTTACATTTTAAAAATAGATTTAACTCATAAATTCTTTCTTGCATTAAAAAAAACTCATCCTTGAGCGAATTAAGATATTCTTTAAATTTTATAATATCAAAGGGAATATTATAATCCTTTTTTAACTTATAGGGCAAATTATAATGAAAATAATCAAGATTAAATTCAAATGTTATAAGACTTTCATACAATATAACGAATCTAAACAACAATTTTTCCTCAACATGTGAATTCTTAATGTAGTTCAGAATTGCAGTGTGTAAATCATAAACAAGAATGAATTCTCTTATAGTATATAATAACTGCATAAAAAGATGATCTGATTCTACTTTCTCAACTAAATTTATAATAGCATCTATAACTAATTCCTCAGGATAATTATATAATTTTGTAAAATATTTCTCAATCATTTCCTTATCTATTGTATCATTCTGAAAAAGAACATTTGATAAATCAATAATATCCCGTTCAACTATGTTTAAAGTATAATTGAATTCTACTGATTCGGGAATAATATCTGAACCGTTAACCTTTTTAGATCTTACAGCATAAAATTTATCAATAAAATCCTTTTGTAAATTTATTTTCATCGCTCTTTTCATATTAAGAAAATTCACAAACTTGTCAATAATCCTATGAATATAATCTATCTTTCCTTTAGATAAATTCTCACACTTTTCCGGTAATATATGTGAAAAAAATTTTTTCATAAATTCACTATCAAATTCGATTTTTTTAGTATCTCTCAATAATTTTTTATAATTTCCATATTCATTAATGAATAAGTTAAGATACTCCTTCAGTTCAGCTAATTCGATTTGTTTGCCGATAAAATCTGATTTAAGATCGTTTAAAAAAGGAGTAATTAAATCCTTAGCATAATCTAATACTATATTATTTGTTTTCATACAATATATAATAGGGATTTCTTATTTTTAAAATTCTTGTTATAAAT
>CAZVTX010000242.1:0-5895 GCA_964629395.1 uncultured archaeon | reverse complement strand
AATATAAATTGCAATTGCTTTTCCAATTAGACATTTTAATTTAAGTTTATCATCATCGTATATATCGGCAAGTTCTTCGGTAAAATTATATTGCATAATAGCATTTTTATATAATCCATGAAAGAGAAGTATTAATGCCTTTACATAATTAAGAGTTAGACAAGTCTTATAGTTATGAATAATAGTTGAGAATAATGCGGCTCTTTCCAGTGAATCAATAGCAATATTTACTCTACCGAGAGAAACTAACAAAAATGCTCTTAAAAACTCCATTTTACTGATTTCACTGCAAATTAATTGCTCAACAATCTCATAATTTTTTTTATTATCAAGTTGACCTGCTGCCAGTTGTAATAATGATACAAGAAAACCATTCCCCTTTTTCAGCATACTTACAGCTTCTTTTGTTTCATTTTTAATAATCGCTTCTCTGGCTCTTTTTACATATTCTCTTGAAATCTTGAGGTTCTCAAGAAAAGAAATTATCCCGCTTATCTGTTCCTCTTCACTTGGCGGCAACTCTTCATTCTCAATATATTTTTCTGCAATTTCAAGTTCTTCGGCATATTTACTGGCACCTATTTCAAATCTAACACCAGTCTCTGGATTTTCTAATTCAATATCAGAACTAATAATCGAAGATTCTGTTACAGCAATTGCTTTCTCAATTAACCATGTAATTTTACTTTCTGCCGGATAAATCTTTGAGCGTTCAATCATATATGAAAGAGTATAATTGAGGCTCCTTTTCCAAATATTTTTAAAATAACTTCTCATTGAAGCTTTAGGGGCTGTCCGTTGTATTTTTAATAGCAAACTTGAAAGAGAAAGGATATTTATACGTCCTTTATAAAGAAGATTAGTATTTTTTGCAAGTTTGAAATCATCGGTAACTAAATGAACCGGATTTTTAGGATCTTCATCAAGCAATTGTTTAGAAAGCACTATAAGGGTTAGGTCAGGATCTTGTGCAGGAAAACGAATTCCTGACTTTCCAAGTTCTTGTTTTATTTTATCTATTTCTTGCTCATCAATCTCTTCTACATGGATTATTTGTTTCATTTTATTTTTAAAAGTGTGAGGAGCTTTAATTTCATCAAAAACAACGGAAGATATATAATATTCCAAATTTAGGTCTTTAGCAGCATTATCAAGCTTGCTCAATATATTTTGAGCCTTTATTTGCAGCATACATATAAAGAAATTTGCGTCAAAAACAATTCTTTCAATTTTTTTCATAAATATTATTCAAGGAGAATTTTGATTAAAGATATGTTAAAATAAATAATTATTTAATAATTATTAAATTTTAAAAAAAGTAAAATGAAATGTGATTCATTATTAAAATAATTGGTGTCTTAGGATATTCCGGGAGCGGTAAGACTTATTTTATCTCAAATGCTATAAGATTACTAAAACAAAAATTAAATTTTAAGTCCGCAGTAATAAAAGATATTCATGAGCATCAAATAGACAAAAAAGGTAAGGATACTTACATATACGGTGAAGCAGGAGCAAATTATTCAATTACTTTGAATGTTTACGGTGAAACTACGATATTTATTAAAAAGGAAATTCATTTTAAAGAATTGATTAAATGGCTCGAGAAGGGACCTTTTAAAATAGATATTTTATTTATTGAAGGTTTTAAATCGCAAACAAATCCTTCTGTTTTATGCGTTAAAAATTTTAAAGATATAAAAGAATTAATGACGGAAAATGTTAAAGCATTATCCGGTTTATTTTTTAAGGAAAATATCACTGAAATAGATGATATTAAATTACCTATAATAAATATAATAAAAGATTTTGAGAAATTTATTAATATTTTCAAAATAAAATGATAAGAGTTATTAATTTATTCGATACTTTGCCAAAAAGGAGCAAATTGTTGGCAAATATATTTTAGCTCTCTGATTATATCTTTATCATCTTCACCTTCTAATAATTCTTGACTTAATATTTCATAAATTTCGATGGTATTTTTTGGATCTCTTATTTTCTTTCTGATATTTACAATAAAATCGTTTAAAGGCTTAAAAATCTCTTTTAATAACCATTCTTCAAGAGTAATTTCATGATTAAATGGTTGATAATTAAAAAGTGATAAAAGATCAATAATTTGATTATCGGTATAAAAGTATTTTTCGGGAATTTTTATATTGTATTCTGATAAATCCTCTATTATTTTATTTTTATTTAGACTAATTAAAAATTCCGGCCAAATATCATCAGAAAAGTTAAATTCCAAAAATATTAGGATTTCTAATACCCGTAATGCAATATTTTTACTAATATATCGTCCTCGGGGATCAATGAAATTCTTAGAAGCATCTTCGAGATTTTTTCTGAGGAATATCTTATCAATTAATACGTATAATATTCTGCATATGTGATCTAAAATCAAATTAAATGTAAGTAATTTGTTTTTGGGGTTTTCGGACAATATTGTATTTTGTTTTTCTATAATTAATGACAATTTTATATTAAAACTATTTAGAAACGTCCGGAAAAATTTAGAATTTAAATCATTTATAGATTTATTAAAAATTTTTTTAATTAACACATTAAAGTTGTCTATATTTGAAGCTAATGAGAGATAAGATATGAATTTATTAATATTGTTTATTGATTTAGAATCTAATGGGAAATTATTATCATCTAAATTATATTCATTAAGAATATCAGAGAAAATTTCAGGTAAAAATAAGAGGTCAGAAATTTCAAGAGACTCAAGACCGCTCGAAACAAAATATTTTACATAAAGTAAAAATAAATTAAATTGAGCTTTAGGAGATGGTAAATTATTTGCCTGGAAAGTGGAATATAGTGTAGATTTTCTGTCTAAAAAATTAAAGATTTCAATAATACTATTTTTTTTCTCAACAGTATAATTCAGATTATTGAGAAATTCTTTCTTTATGATATCGATTTTTGAAAATATAGAGTCTTCAACTCTAGAGCAGACATAATTCATAAAATCCAATAAAGGACATATGTTTCCGAGTATTTTACATTTCCTATAAAAGTAATAAAGTATATCTATTAATTTTTCTTTGATTTTGGAATATTCATTTAATGCTATTTCATATAATTTTTCACGATCTTCTAAAAGTTGTTCCATATATTCATGAGGCACATTTTTTAATTGTTTAAGGAAATAATATAAACTCATTCCTAAATAATATTTGAGAATATTATTTATATTTCTACGTGCAAAAATCATAAAATAGATGCAAGGTTTAGCATCATTTTGCTCGTTTATAGAAAAGGTAGCACAGTCTAAAGTTATAAGAAAATCGTCTTTTATCAAATTTTTTAATTTAATTCCTAAATTTAATACTATAAAAAATAAATAACCAATGAGTATTAATTTCGAATCAAATTTTTTTAATCTATTTGAAGAAGCTTTTTTAAATAAGGTAATTTCTAAAGGGGAAAGAAAATAATAATATTCAAAAATCACAATATCGTTGGAAACAATTTCTTTGGAATGTAATTTTAAAGATTCCTTATTTAAACCGAAAAAATTATGTATTGTAAATTCAAAAATTTTATTAAAACTTTTGTAAAGGAATTGGGAAAAGTTCTTCTTAATTTTTATACCTTTTTCAACTTTTAAAAAAGAATTATATTCATTATTAATTAAATCAACGAGTTTATGGTAAAGTTCATTATTTTTTTTTAAAATATCATTTAATATTTCTTTTATTGTTGATATAGTGTATGAGCGACCTTTAAATTGTTTTTTTAATTCTGAAAATACATCCGGTAAGTTTTTTTTTACCAATTTAAACCAATTTTCTATCGTTGATTGTAATTAAATATTGGATTTATTTATTAAAATAAATTTACTTATATCAAGTTTTAATTCAAATAATTATAAAAACTTCATCTTTAATATGACGCAACAAAATGAATCGCTTCTTAATAAAATTAGAGGGGCAATAGTTCGAATTATTCAAGAAGCGACCACAAAAGCCCCGAATAAATTGATAGAATTAATTGAAGAAGCTAAAAAGACAGAGACATCTGATATTGCAATAAAACAATATGAATTGATTCTTGAAAATTTTAAATATGGTGCAGAGAAATGTATTCCGATTTGTCAAGACACCGGAATCCTTAATTTTTTTATAGAATTAGGTAATCAATTCCCGATTATTTCAGATTTTCGGGAGATAATTGAAAATGCTGTTGTTGAGGCGACTAATAATATTCCGTTGAGAGGAAATACCGTTGACCCGCTAACCAATGAAAATCCCGAGAATAATTTAGGGATCAATTCGCCACCTATTTATATTAAGATAATAAATGGAAGTAAAAAGTTAAAAATAACGGTATTACCAAAGGGAGGTGGAGCAGAGAATATATCAAGATTATTTATGCTTAATCCCGCTACTGGACTTGAGGAATTTAAAAAAAAAATAATGAATACAATATTAGAAGCAGGAGGTATGCCTTGCCCTCCAATTATTTTAGGAATAGGAATTGGTGGTGATGCTACGATGGCTATGTATTTAGCTAAAAAAGCATTACTTCGACCTTTAGGATCCAAAAATTCAAGGAGGGATATAGCTCTTTTAGAAAAAGAATTAAAAGAAAAAATAAATAATACAAAAATTGGCGTTATGGGATTAGGAGGAGTAATTACATGCTTAGCAGTTCATATTGAGATTGCTATGAGGCATCCGGCTTCCTTTCCAGTAGGCTTAATTGTTCAATGTTATTCACATAGAATTGCTTCATTTGAAATAAATGAGAGAGGTGACATCACTTATGATATATAAATTAAAAACTCCGGTTAATGATGATGATTTAATAAAATTAAAAATAGGAGATATTGTCTATTTAACGGGAATAATAATTACAGCCAGGGATCAAGCCCATAAAAGAATTATTGAATATATTGAGCAAAAAAAGCCTCTTCCGAAGGAATTTTTCCAATTAAAAGGTTCAGCAATTTATCATTGCGGTCCAATTGTGAGAAGATCAGAAAAAGGATTAGAGATTATCTCAGGTGGCCCCACAACAAGTCAAAGAATGGATAAAATACAAAATAAAGTAGTTAAAGTATTGGGTGTAAAATTTATTATAGGAAAAGGAGGTATGAAAAACTTAAAAACAAGTGAAAACAAAATTGTATACTTAAGTTTTACGGGAGGGTGCGGAGCTATAGTTAATAAAAAAATAAATAGAGTTTTAAATGTGGTATGGGAAGATTTAGGTCAATGTGAAGCCGTCTATTTTTTAGATATGAAAGAATTTGGTCCTTTAATAGTAGCTCAAGATATTCACGGAAATTCATTATATAAAACATATTTATGATAAAATTTTATTAGATAATTTAGAATAAAAATTTAAATTTATTTAGATAAAATATTCTATTATAGAAATAATTAAAGTGCTTATAATATTCGAGAAAAAAATAATGGTTTTACTATGAAGTCGAAAAAATTGCTTTTATTAACGTTTATCTTTTCTATGCTTTTCTTAGCTTCTATTTTTACTAATTATAATAATAATTTGGGGCAACTTACAACAAAAAATGAACATAGCTTAAAAAAAGATGATAATTATAATTCCTATCCTTCATATTCGAATTTAGATAATTCTGATCGAATTAGTTTTGCAGAAAAAGCAGCAAGATGGTTATGGACAAAATTTCAGCAAAATAAATGGAATGAGAGTGGTACAGATTACATTGAGTTGGGTCAAAGCGGAGTTTCAGGTATAGGAACTTTTTATATTGATTTATATGAAAAAACTTCCAATCAAACATATCTAAATTGGGCTAAATCAGTAGCATCATGGTTGATACAGCAGCACCCCTCCAGTTATCCCGTGGGAAAATGGCCAAATAAAATAGATACCGCAAACGCACTAAATTATTCA
>CAZVTX010000241.1:0-5926 GCA_964629395.1 uncultured archaeon | reverse complement strand
TGCTGTTTAATTTATTCGATATAATTTATGAAGATATCTTTACAAGAGATCCTTCATTAATGCAGGATTATAAAGAATTATATCATCGAATTAATTTAACCAACTGCTTTTATTCTAATGCACCTCTCAATCCTCAAAACACTCATTTGGATCATTTTTTACCATGGTCATATTATCCCGTAAATAGATTCTGGAATTTAATCCCTTGCAAAAATGAAATTAATTTAAAAAAATCTAATTTCTTACCCGAATGGAATAAAAAAATTAAAAAAAAAATTATTTTGTGAGAATGCCAAGTATAAATAGAATTCCGGCGGGAATGAAGAGAATATAAAAACCAAATTCAATATAACCATCTAAAATCTGAAGCGGACTCGGAATTATTCTCAAAGCTAATAAGAAAACAATAATTAACACAATACTTATTTTTAATCCGGAAATTATTAATTTCCGCCGTTTTTCCTTAGAAGCTTCAAAATTTAATTCAATGTCAAATCCGGTTAGAATAGGAAATAATATTGCACTGAAGATTAACAAATATACTATGAAATTTTTTTCAGCCGTCCCTATAATAGTTTCTATGTGAAAGATTGGCAAAAAATTAATGGTTAGTATAAGGATAAATAAAGCAATTAAGAGTAGAACTAAATTTCGCTTATTTGAGTCATTAGTATCCAAAGATTCCGCTTTATGCAATAGAAGATTGAAGACTCTTAGCGTTATTGCGAGAATAAAAGCAAAAAAAGCAGATATATACGGTGATCTATATATAATACTACAGATTATCACTGCAAGAAGCCAAAAAAGAACCAGTGAAATAGGCGGAAACATTTTTGGAGAAATATTATTCAATTGGACATTTCGATAATAAATATTAATTAGAATTAATAAAAGTCCTAAAATACTTATTATAAATCCTAAATAATTTATCAGAATTAATCCAATAAGAACGCCGCCTATGGAGATCGCTAAGCCCGAAAGGCTCAAGAGAGAAAATTTCCCCATTACATCTCCTTTTTCAGAGGAAATTATACCTCACCTCCGCCGATAGCATTTTGTTTCTTATGTATAATAATAATAGCGATTATCGGAACCAAAATGACCATTGCAATAGTTATACTTGCAGTAATAATGAATTCCATTGTTTTAATATCATGTTCAAAACTAAATTCCGGATCATAGTAAATTCTTAGTAATTGATTATTTAATGAACGATTGCAGGTTAAATTATTCATAGATATAAAATAATCTTCGCTAAGAGTATTATATGCTGCGTCGTAATGAAATTCATCATATTTGCAGCCAACGAGCGGATTTGCTTCCTTTATAATTGTTCCCGATCGATTATAAACAGCATAATACTCTTCAGGAATAGTAATTGTCCCAAATAAATTTCCATTAGTCGCCTTCATCTCGTACTCCTTATCTACCTTATACGACTCCGTTTTCTCACCTATATAAAAACCTTGTCCTGATGGAACAAAATTATCGGGTGTAGTATAAAGATATTGTAATCCTTCTACCAAGAAAAATGAATCTTCCAATGAATTTCCAAATCCCTCCCAGCTCCTGTTTAAATAATAATCATTAAAAATCTTAACGCTCGTACTTGTATCATCAAAATTAATCCTCCAAGTTGTAGTGAAATTCTTAAAAACTGTACCTTGAACATCATAGAAGATTGCCAATTCATATTCATCTTTAGAAATCTCGTTGAGATTAATACATTCAGGTTTTTGCAAATTAAATCTCGAACCATTAGAGCCATATTCAATTTCTGAATCATCTATTTCTCTATTGGCAGGATCTTGAATAGGACCGGTATTTGGTTCCTCACTGGTATGAAATGTGAAAATACCATCATCTATAGAATCCGTATATAAACTAAGAACACTTCCGGTATCACCATACCAAATTGATATAAAATCAACTCCATATCCACGGTCTAAGAAAATATTTATAGCCCATGAAATGCGATACATAGTATCCACATCCGGATCCGCTTGTTCTATTAAAGCAAGTATCTGAACCGAACTATGCTCTGAATTAATTGTTGCTCTCTTCCATTTATATCCATTTTCTTCTTCTAAATCTTCCCAATCTTTTACTTCATTAGGCTCCCAAAATACATCACGCATAGCTGATGTACTACATCTCCCACTTACAGGATTTACAGCTATTATAGTTAAGAACAAAACGCTTAATAACGAAACAACCCTTATCCTATTATTTTTTATTATAAACGCCTTTTTTCGTAAATTTTAAATGATAATTATATTTTTACACCTTTATTAATAAACATTTTCTTATGTAAAATTGAAGGATTCCTTCTAACCTTTAGCTTGATTTTCTTTTTCGTATTAAAAAATTAATATCATTTTCTAAAGTTCCCTCATAATCTAATAGAAAAGAAAAATAAACATAATCGTGAATCAGATAAATTTAAAGAAAGAATTCTAAAAAATATAAATATAAATCGATTCCTAAAAAAAATTATATAAAATTATTGGAGAATTTAAGAAGCAAATAAGTCTAATTTTTTAATTAATTTCTTAATTTAATCCGACAATATTTGTGATAAATTTTCTTATTTTGAAAATCAATTTCTCTAAAAATAGGCGCGAGAAATCATTGATCAATAGATTAATTTAATATAATTATTATTTTATCTAATAATTCTATTCACTTAACAATTTCAAGATTTCATAAAACATATATGAAAAAACTCCTTTTTGATATACATGGATTTAATGAAAGACATAAATAACATTCTAATCTACGGAAGAAAAACTACGACGTATAAATATGCCGTTTTATTAAGCATTTTTGATTATATTTTTGAATTTCCTACAGAACCATCAAAAAATCATTTTCATTTCATTCCTATAATATATTTGGCAAAAAGATTCTTTTTTTATTATTATCCTTTTTGTTTTTATCCGAATATTTATCAGGGAGGCAGTGCAGGTTCAAGACCAAGAATCATCACTAAAATTTCAGATTTTATAGAAGATCTCCCAAATATTGCAAGGATGCCGAATAAACCAGAATATATTTCAAATATTATTAATTCAAAAGAAAATGGTATAATTTATTTTAATAAATGGTTTGAGCATCAAAAACCATTATTAAATCTATTAATCAAAACTCTTATTCAAATACGCAAGAGAATTTTATATCAACCATTACAATATCTTCATAATGTAAAGGGAGAAGAAATTAGATTTTTTGGCTTATACAATAAAAATACGCACTTTAATGAAGATTACGATATCCATAGAGAAAATGGAATGGGAACAAAATTCCCCAAAAATGGAAATTGGGAAACATTAATTCAATCGGAAGATACTTTTTTGGTCATTGATGAATTAGTTTATCGAGAACTCGGATATTTGAGGTTATGGGGGCGCGATGTTATTATAAAATCATGGTTGGATTTTATAGTAAAAGGTTCTCAAAATATCTTAAATATTACTCCTTCACTGCTGTTTAATTTATTCGATATAATTTATGAAGATATCTTTACAAGAGATCCTTCTTTAATGCAAGATTATAAAGAATTATATCATCGAATTAATTTGAACAATTGCTTTTATTCTAATGCATATCTTAAACCTCAAAATATTCATTTGGACCATTTCTTGCCATGGTCATATTATCCCGTAAATAGATTCTGGAATTTAGTCCCTTGCAAAAATGAAATTAAATTAAAAAAATCTAATTTCTTGCCCGAATGGAATAAAAAAATTAAAAAAGCGATGCAGCTTCATTTAGAACGATGTGTGAATGCTGCTGAACAAGAACCTTTAATTGAAAATGATTTGCGATATTTTTATCTAATTTCACAAAAAGATGATTCGGATATTAAGTCAAAAAGTAAAGAAGAAATCGTAAATGATTTAATAAAACATGTAGAAGTAGAATTAGATAATTTAGCCAAAATAATTCCAGGAAAAAGATTCTCCTTCTAAAAATAGATAAATCATTATTATCCCCATTTTCTCTATTTTTTTATTTATAAAACTTAAACCTTGGAAAAAATTTGATTTTAAATAATCATTTTTAAATAAAGCTTATAATGGAATATTTTGAAAATCTAAAGCATTTGAAAAATAAAAGAAAAAATTATAATCTTAATTTTAAAACCCCCTATTTAACATTAAAAAGATTAGAAAGAAAGTTAATTAAGATTCAAGGAGAAATTGTTCCCGATTATATCCGTAGAACGGCAATTGCACGAAAAAAACCCTCAAAACCAGCCCAAATACTAATTAAACAAAAAAAGGAAATTCTGGAGGGCGCCCGAATTTTAGATTTTGGTTGCGGAAAAAGTATTGATGCTGAATATATTTCAAAAGTAAGTAAATGTAAATTAATAGAAAAATATGACCCTGGTTTTAGATATTATGTCAAAGAAGAATGGAAAGAACCATTTGATGTAGTCTTATGTTTTTATGTGTTAAATGTCCTTCCAAGTTATATTAGACAATTAATTGCATCAGCAATTAATGATATTGTTTGCAAAAGAGGATATATCGTTATCGCCGTTCGAGAAGATCGAAATGCGATTCAAAAATCGTGGATCCCTTTTGATGATGGATGGCGGACCGCTAAAAATACTTTCCAAACATTTTTTCATCCTTATGATAAGGATAAGAAGCTTTTTACTTTATTTCCCTTTTATGATTTTAATCGACTTGGACGTGCAACTTGGTTTCTTACTAAAGGTTTTTAATTTTTGAAATTAAGCGAAAAAATATTCGCTTATCTACTTAAAATCTTTTTTCCATACTTTTAAAGTATGAAAATGAATGTGGCAGAAATCCTTGAGCAGATTTTCTGCTGGATTCCTAATTCCCAAGGATATCGAACTAAAATAGCACCTATACTTATCAAAAAAGAGATGGATGGTTCTTTTGATTCAAAAAAAATGCTAAATCGTTTTGCTTATACTATAATAGATCAACAGAGAAATGTTGATACCGTGATTATTCCCATTTGGAATACAATGTTATATTATGGTATGAATTATGAATTTCTCATAAAATCAGAATATGCACATGAATTTGTTTCTACTATATTACAAGCGTATGGACATCAACAATATCATACTAAAGAACAAATTAAATTGACGGGAAAATCATTTAGTTCAAGAACGGATGCTTTTATTGAATGTTTTAGGAAGAGGTCTCCAGACGAATTTTTAGAATTTTTAATAAAAAATAAAGACAATTTAATGGAATTATTTAATGAATTAACCGAATATCCTTTTATATCCGATAAATCTGCCGCTTTTTTTTTACGGGATATTGAGGGTATTGAGTTTAATTTAGTTCCTATTGATTCGAATGTTGCAAGAAGTATTCAATTAACAGGTTTATTTTTCGTTAGTGATGAGGATTTTAATATTGAATTTAAAGATATTAAATATCAGATAATTCCTATTAAAGAAAGAACTAATCCTAAAAAATTTCGCGTATTTTCTGATAAAATTTTTAATATTTGTAAGAATGAAAATAAATCTCCATATCAGTTTAATAGATTTCTTTTTATATTAGGAGCAGATTATTGCCAAAATAATAGATGTTCTAAATGTAAAATCAAAGAATATTGTTTTTATAACAATCTGAATAAAGATGAAAAGAACCAATTTAAAAAATTATTAGGAATTAAAGTTGATTTAAAATAGTAAAATGATTGAACCAAGATTTAGAGAAATTATAGGTTGTGAAAAAAGTCTCCCAATTTTAAAGCGGGTTTTGGAGCGAACAATAAAAAGTGCCACTCCGAAAATAAATATAAATTTAAAGGGATTAAGAATTATTTCGAGAGAATTCCCCTTGATTAGAGATAAAATCGGGTATCAATTAAAATTTATAGATGTTTTACGGCTGGGAATTGGGTTCAGGTATATCCGGAAGGTGGA
>CAZVTX010000240.1:0-6114 GCA_964629395.1 uncultured archaeon | reverse complement strand
TTATAATCATATTCTAGAAATTGTAAATTTTTACATTTTCAATTGCTAAAGATTTGTATTGTTATATAATCAAATGAAATAAATTGTAACTAAAATCCTCAACTTTTAATAATAGTTACGAAGAATGGGTTTAAATTTTGATATTTCCTTATTTTAATCGTGATATTTAAGAATAAAAATTTATTGGGTTGGGATTAAGAATATGGAAATTACTGAAACACCTATTTTGGAAATAGCTCTATCAGCAGAAAAAGAAAAATCATTATTAATTGATAATGATAAGAAAATTGAGGAAATTGTTAAAGCATTATCAAGTTCAACTCGAAGAAAAATACTTGCTCAAATTCAATCTGAACCTGCAGATGTATCAAAAATCGCCAGTAATTTAAATATGACTGAAGCTAATATATCTGCTCAGATTAAAAAATTAGAAAAAGCAGGTTTAATTGAATGTAGTTATAGTTCAGGGCAACACGGCGTCCGGAAGATAAGCCGATTAAAATACAATAAATTAATAATTAAATTTTAAAACGATTAATTAAGGTAAAAAATATTAGATTTTAAGAAGATTTTAGGAAAAATAAGATATTAATAAATTCTTAATCTTTTCAAAATGTCCTAAATTCACTTTTTTTAATTCTTCTAAAACATCTTGTGTCCCTAATTTTTGAATCCTTTCAGTTATTTTAAAATAGGGAGTTTCTTTTAATTTAGTAATAACTTTTCTTTTTACCTCCAAATCTTTAAGTAAAAATTCAATTGGATTAAAATCTTTTTTATTTAGCAAATCTAAGAGGATTGATAATAGCATAGTATCAAAGCAAACCCTTAAAATTACTTCATTATCAAATTCAATTCTCTTTTTCTTTAATATATATTTTTTAAGTAAAGAGATTGATTGCTTAAAGAGATTAATGGAGTCTTCTGCAATTTTAGCAATTTCTTCTTTATATTCTTCATTTTTAGATGCTTCCAAACATAATGCTGCGACAGTTTGATATTCTGCAATAAAATGAATAAATCTGGCTTGGGCATTATATCTAGTAGTATCAGCCGTTTCTTCCTCACTTAAAATCTCATCTAAACTTTCTAAGGCTTTTTTAAAATAATTAGCAATTTCCAGGAATTTATCAGCAGCAAACCTAAATTGTTCTGTTGCTAAAAGATATTCTGCTCTTTTTTCTTCAAGTTCATACAATTCATCGAATTTATTTATTTTCATTACTGCTTTAAGTATTAATCTCTTTCCTTCATCTTTTTTAGTAGGAGATCTTTCGAATAGTTGTCCTGCTTTTAAAAGTAATATAGCAGATAAATTATAATATTCTTCTGGATCGGTTTCATAAAGATAATCCGATGCTTTAGCATAACTTTCACCTGCTGTTTCCCAATCATTCATTTTTGATGCAATATTTCCCAATTGAATTAACAATTTTGCCGTAATCTCATCAAGTTTTAATTCTTCCGTCTTTCTGATAATTGAACGTAATCGATATATCGCTTGAATATTATTTTTAAATTGAGATATTACTTCAATAATTCTTGCAAATAATTCATCTATTTTAATATAAGATCCTCTATCTAAATAAATCTGGGCGGCTTTTTCATACAAATTAATAGCTTCTTCTCCTTTTCCCTTATCAATCAATTCTTCTGCTTGGTCAATTAATCTAATCGCTTCAAGTTCTAATTCATCTGCATCATCATTATGATACATTTGGATTCTACTCCATTAAAACTAATTGATTTTATTTTATTATTTTGAGATGATTATATTAATTTTAAGTTAAAATAATTAGGAAGTAAAAAAATAATAGCTTTTTGATTTGAAATAATTTAAATTTAAGATTTTAAAAAAGCTTTAAATTATGATCTTTAACGATTTTTTTAAATTCATAAGCCTGAAATGCGGATGTAAAGCATTCTTTAGCATCTTCAATTGCCCCGTAAAAAATAAAATTAGAATACCAACTTGCCGCAAACATTATACTCGCTCTTCTATATCTCGTATGAAATTTTATATTTAATCTTGGAGAAGAATATTTAAAAAGAAATAGATTTGGCGCAGTTCCAACAGGTAATTGAAGGGATGTGCTAACCAGAATTTGTGTCTCTAAAATGTGCCCTAAACTCTCTAAATCAATAACTCCACCATCAATCAATATTTTCTCTATTCCAAGATTTCTTAAGCCATCAAGAATAGAAACATTATTAGGTTGATTTTTTTGGGTAATATAATTAAATCTTTGAGTGGATGTCATATTATTTGAGCCGAGAATTAAAATAACAGCAGATTTAATATTATACTTTTTTAATAATTCCAATTCTTTTTGATTTTTTAGATTAGAAATAGAATTATATATAAATTCATCTGAAGTTATACCACGTTCTTTTAAATATTCTAAAGCATTTTGTCTTGCTTCAAATGTCCCTCCTAACACGAATGGTGTTTCATAATTATCTAAATAAAATTCCAAATATTTGATCATAGATTTGGGAGTATTTCCCGAAATTTCAATCATTTCCGGGATTTTATACTTTTCTGCTAAAGCTTTATGGGTTTCAATGCGTTTTTTTGCCTTTTGTTCATTAAATAGATTCGGATTTTCATTATCGACTATAGTTTCTCCCATATAAAAAATAGTACCAATTAAAACGGGAGGTAAATTAAAGCTCCCTCTTTCTAAAATGATGTTTTTAAATTTATAAGGTTCTAAATTTGACATAACATATTTTATTTGAAAAAATTAATAATAAAAAACTAAACTAAAGTTAATTTTGCTCCGCAATTTTTACAAATTCCATCTTCTAATTTTGCGAAACATTCTAAATGATATAAAGCTCTGCATTGAGGATTTCCGCATTGTATTGCTGGCTGTCCTTCTTCAAATATTAAATGGCAGACGGGGCATGAATTATATAAAGCTTCATCACCTAATATAGCAGCATCGTCATATTTCTTTGCCGTGAAAAATTCAGGTCCTTTTTCACTTGTAGTGCTTGGTGAGGACGATAATGTTCTTAATTTTTCAGCTTGGACTACTTCTGTAGGTATTTTTAATAAATAAAAACAGTGAGGACATCGGCAGGTCCCTGATGCTTTTAATTTTTCATTTTTTTGAGAAGCAGCCCAACCAGATAAACAATGAATGTGAAAAGGTGTTTGACAATTGGGGCAATATCTTCCGGTTAAATAAAAAGAACCTTTTGTAATTGGATCTTCCTCTTGAAAACATATTGAACATTTTTTAAAATTAGCTTCTCCTCTTAAAGCTTTTAATTTTTCTTCTTGATCATGTGTTAAGTCTTGAACTCTTAATAGGTTGGCTGCAATCTTACGGAGGAATGCAGGATTCTCAATAGGGGATTCTGAAGAAGATCCGAGTGTTTTTACGTTTGCTTCTGCAAATTTTTTAGCTGAATCAATTAACGAATCCACATCGTTATTATAATAATATCGCCCTCCAGTTAAATCACTTAATCTTTTTAATATATTAAGATGGCTAACTTCCCCAATTCTAAAAGCATCTATTTTAATACTAAGGCCTTGTGCTAATCTTGCCATTTTTAAGGGATCTATTGCTGTTCTTGTATAATTTCCGTCAGAAATAACCAATATTCTCGGAATCTTAGCTGCAATCTTTCTTAATTCCGCAATTTGCATTTTAATTGATAATGCTAAAGCATCGCCTAGTGCTGAGTGTCCTGAAAATCTTAAAGAATCAAGAGCATTATAAAGATCTTCGATAATATTTGTAAAATCTATTACTTTTTTTGCTGTATCACTGAAAGCTACAATTGCAAAAGCACTTGCCTCATCTTCTTCAATTCTATGTTGAATTAAATGTTTTAAACCTACAATGCAGCTTTTTAGTCGATTGGGCGTGTAATCTGTTCTAAACATTGATCTGGAGGTATCAATGCAAATAATAATATTTTCGGCAAGCCTTTCCGACAAGTTTTATACCCTTATACGTAATTCTTATTTATATTAAAATATTGTATTTTGTTTATTTTAATCTTTTTTAAAAAAAAATACAAAACTACTTAATAAATAATAAAATTTTTATAAATAATTGCGAACTTAAGAATATCAATACAAAAATAATAATGAATCCTCAAATGTCAAAAGAAGAAAATTTAGAAAAAATTAAGGATTTCTTTAAAAGTAATGTAATTATCGACGATCTTCAAGAAACTCTCACATTTAAACCCGAAACTCTGATCGGAATCGATAAAATTAGTTCTGATAAACTTGTAGAAAATGGGATAAAAACAATTGAAGATTTAGCTAATCTTAACCCCGAAGATCCTCCTTCAGTTCCAGATGTAATGCCTCAGATGATTGTAAAATGGATAAAGATAGCAAAAGTTTTGGTTAATAGTATTCGAGAACAGATTAAAGAGCAGAAGAAAATATTATTAATTGGATTAGATAATAGCGGAAAATCATCTATTTTAGCTGTATTGCAAGATAAATTTTCAATTATCAAAAATCTATTACCTACAAGGGGTGTAAAAAGGGAAAAATTGGATTTTTTTGGTTTTCCAATTATCTCATGGGATTTAGGAGGTCAGGTTCAATATCGTGAAAATCTTTATTTCAATAAACCTGAATTATTTTTTGCTGAAGTAGATATTATACTTTATGTTATTGATTCACAAGATCCTGAGAGATTTACTGAAGCTGTGGCTTATTTTAAGAAAGTGCTTAATGTTTTAAAAGAATTAAATGAGGTTCCAAAAATCTTAGTTGTTTTACATAAATCCGATCAAGATGTAAGAAAAACACTTCAATGGCAAAAAAATATTACATCCGTCAAAAATAAGATAAATCTTGTAATGGAGGATTTTAAAGAATTCGATGTTGATTTTTATGATACAACTATTTTCCAGAAAGAAACTATTATGCAGATGTTTAGCTTAGCTCTCAAGAAAATTTCGGATACATCAGAAATAATTGAAAATATCCTAGAAGATTTCCTTATTCAAGCTGATGGTAGAGCAATAAGTTTAATTTCAATGGATGGATTGATTTTTGGGAGTTATACTAAAAATGAGACTGATGAGATGTTAATTAATAATACTGCTTTATTACTTCAGACACTTTCAAATTTTCATACTTCAATAGGACTTAAAAGAGAATCAGTAATAGAATTAAAATTACCTACCAATAATTTTACAATAGTCGGACAAAAATTATATGAATATTCCGAATTAGACATTCCGGTATATTTATGGTTTTTAGCAGCAGATACATCTAAACTCAATGAAAAAATTGATTATTTTAGAGAACAATTAGTACCTCTTATTAATATGTTTGTATAGTTCTAATTTTTTTAAAAAGGCATTGAATCGTCATTAATTTCTTCCTTAAATTTAAGATAATTAATAAAAGATATTTTCTCTTCCTCATCTTCAATCCTAACAATTTCATCTGCGATTCTTTCACATTCCCGTTTAGATTTATGCGGAATTTTTTCTAATAACCAATTTACAATTCTTTCTTTTTCCTTTTGCTTTTTCTCTAATTCAGTCATAAATTGTTGTATTTCTCTTTCCTTTTCTTCCTCCTGCCTTCTTTTTAATTCCTCTTTTTCTTTTTTCTTTAGCCATCTATTCCTTAATTGATTGAGAATGTTATCAAAATTAACAAATTCTCGAGGTACCTTACATAAAAAAAAGCAATAGGGGCAACGAAAAACATTTGGGAATCCAATAAAATCAGTTTTACTATTTTGTTGTTCTGCCCATTTTCCTGCACAGCATAAATGTAAAATTTTCTTGCAATTCGGGCATCTACGAATATGTTCATAAATATCGCTAATCTCTCCCGAACTGACGTGAGAGCATTCTATTTTAAAACATATATTACATTTTAAATCCGCTTCATTTAACATTTCGGTAATTCTTTCTAAATCAGATGCAATTATTTCTAAAAATTGTTTTTCTTCAGCATATTCCCTTTCTCCTAAATAAGTTTTCTTTAAAATTTCCTTTTTTTTAGCAATCTTATCAAAAGCTTCTCTAAATTGAAATAAATTCCTAATTGTAAAATATGTTCCTCCGGTCATTTCAGAGATAAATTTATAAGGATTTTCATAATCGAAAACT
>CAZVTX010000239.1:0-6171 GCA_964629395.1 uncultured archaeon | reverse complement strand
AAGACGATATCGGTAATAACAAAAATTAGAGCGGCTATTAAAGCTAAGTAAAAACCTAAAAATATCCAACCGATGAGTAAACTAGCAATAAAGCCTGCAAGTGTACCTTCAATGGACTTATTATTAATAAATTTCCATTTATGCTTTCCGAACTTTCTTCCTATTAATGCAGCATATAAATCTCCAAAGATAGAAACCATGGCGACTCCAAAAAGCAAATATAATGTATTAATCGCATTTCCCGAATAATAATAGAATAAAATAGCACAAAGGCACCATGTTTGCGTCATATGAGGATGTGCTGCAAAATTATTTAGCTCACTTTCTCTCCGAACAGTTGCCAGGGTTTTTTTTAACGGAAAATTGGCATCAGGCCAGTTTAACCTTAATAATTCAGCATTAATTTGAACAAAAAAAGAGCCAATCATGACAAATATAAAGAAAGAAACAGCAAAATCAGCAGGATCTTTTTCGTAAGCCAAATAATAAACACTTTCATAATATTCCTTTGTGATTATAAAAATAGATTCTATATAGGAAACGCCAATCATAATTAGAGGTCCAAATAAAACACCTATAAAATATCCCACCGATGCAAGATGGATTGCCTTTCTTTTAAATTCTTTTTTAAGCTCACTTTGTTCCTTAACCTTTTTAATTTTTGATTCTTTTGGCGGAAATAATCCCACGATGAAAAGAAAGAAGATATATGTACCGCAAAAGAATACGAGAAAAAAATTCCAAGGATAAGGAACTAAAAACTCACCTTTAAAAGGAATTGAAATAAAAATAATTATTAAAATCAATACAATTAATAATGATAAATCGTTCCATTTATAAAGCGATTTATTTTTAAAAGATCTTCTTACGATGGAGGCAATTGCAACTGCATAGAAGATTAAAATAATTACAAGGAAATAATTAAAAAAAGTATTCTCAAGGCCTAGTTCCATATTTCGAAAAACAAAGCTTAAAATTAAAACAATTTGATACTAAAAATATTATAAGCCTTCGCATTAATTTTTTATTAAATAACATTGGGAAAAATCTATGAAAGAAGCCAGAATTATTACTATAGATTCCCGTGGTCGGATTGTTATACCTAAAATAGTTCGGGAGAGTTTGGGTTTGGAGGCAAATTCCCAACTCTATTTAGTCGCAGATTCTGAATCTAAAACGATAACAATTACACCTATGGGTCTTAATATTAAAGATCCGTATAAATTTAAGATAGTTATGGCAGATGCACCAGGCTCATTGGCTAAACTTGCTTTAACTTTTGGAAATTTAGGTATTTCAATAGTTTATGGGCAAGCTATGACTTTAATTAAGGGAAAAACAGCATTATGGACACTAATCGCTCCAAAACCCGAAAATATTTCTTTAGAAGAGTTAAAAGAAAGATTAATGAATGAAGGAAATGCGTTAGAAGTTGAATATAGCCCGCTTGAATAGAATAATTATTTAAAAGAATTGTAAGAAAAAACTAAAATAGATTTAATAATTCAAATCTATATTATCTTATAAATGAATAAATAATAGAGCTTGATTTGAATGGCAAAGAAAAGGAAAAAAAAAGGAGAAGATACTTCCGTAGATGATGCATTAGAATCATCAAAGAAGACAAGTACTACTTTAATGGGCCTTTTAGAACGTATTAAAGGAGGAACAAGTTTTTTTCAACGTAAGAAAGAGGAAGATGAAGAATTTATTCCCCAATTATCATATGAAAAACGTAAAGAAATTGCCGAACAATATATAATGGAAGATTTACCGCTTGCCCAAAGGCCCCGAGTAGGCAAAAGGACTCCGCTCATTGATCCAACTCCGCAAATAACAGTGCAATCATCTGAAGAATCTGTACTTTCCGATCAACCTCAATTGCAGCCTCCAGTTCAAGAAGCAGTTATGCCACCAGCACCTCCACCAGCACCCGAACCATCTTTACGAGCAAAAATTTATAACAAATTAGCTGAATTTTTTCAAAATTATCTAAAAAGTTATAATGAAAGATATGAACAATGGGAGAATTCAATTTCGAATATTTTAGCAGTTTTAAGGAAAATGAGAAAGATAACTAAGAAAAATACTGAAGATTTAGTAACAAATATTAATAAGCTCTATAAAAAAATTGAAGAAAATTTAGAACAGTTTAAAATTAAAAGAGCTCAAGTAGAAAGGATTTCCGGCGTAGATATTGAATCGATGTCATTAGAATTTAAAAAAGTATTAGGATTACTTGAGCTGCAGATAAAGGAATATCAACTTAAACAAGTAGTAGATGAATATCTACGATTAAAAAAACTTTATGCTTAATCAATTTTTATTGTAAAAATCACATTTTAATTTATAATAATGATAAATCAGGAACAATTACGTCCTTTAATAATAGATTTTGGTAGCTGCAATTTTCGATTAGGCTGGGGAGGGGAAGACTTTCCAGAAATAATTGCTCCCAGTATTTATGCCGATATCTCAGATTATTTATTTGAATCTGACGTTATCGAAGGATTAGAAGATATTTTTATAAAGGACAAACAAATAGAGAGATTTCTTTTCGGACATGATGCATTGCGATATCAAAATATTCTCAACATTCATGAATTTAGAAAAGAGAAAAATTATAATGTAATGATGAAATTTTTCCTTAATTATTATGAACGACTTGGTATTGCGGAAGAAAATAAATTTAAGCAACCAATAATATTTCTAACATCTTCAGTAATTACCGATTTAGAAAAATCAAAAATACAACATATTTTCTTAAATCGTCTTAACTTTCCTACAATATTATTTTTACCTGAGAATCAAGCGATAATATCAACACTTCAGAAAACTACGGGAGTAATTGTTAATATGGGAGAATCTAGTACAACAATTTCCTCTATTTTTCGGGGATTTAGCAATATTATGGCTCAGGATGTCTTTCCTGTAGCTGGAAAAGAATTGACGGATTATTTATTAAATTTAATTGTAATTAAAAGAGGTTTAGGAAAGTCATATCTTATTGATAAATGGATTGTAAAAGATATAAAGGAAAAGAGTTCCTTATGCGTTTTAGACCCTGATGAAGAAGCACGCAGAGTTAAGGAAGGGTTTAGGAAATATGATTTAACAATAAACTTACCCAATACATCTACTATAGAACTAAATATGGAAAGATTCTTGGTTGCAGAACCATTATTCAATCCGAAAATAATTCATATTGATTATATTGGGCTCGGAGAAGCAATAGCAAATGTTATTAAATCATGGGATCGGGAAAATTGGGAGCACATGCTTTCGAGTATAATACTTACCGGGGGAACATCTCTCATTCCTAATTTAGATAAAAGATTAAAAATCGAGGTTGCGAAGCATTTTTCATCGAAATTAAAAGATGTTATTAAAATAATTGCTGCTTCAGGTAGGGAGAATATGGCATGGATTGGTGCTTCAATATTATATTCTAAAAATAAGTTAGGTAAGAATTGGGTTAATAATCCAAATTTAGAAAAAAATGAGATTTTAGAACCAAATAACAATTCTGATTTAAAAAATCAATAAAAAATAATATATCTGTGAGAAAAATTGAGTGTAAAAAGTGAAAGAATGCAATCATTTATAAAAAATTTCCAAGAAAAAATTATTCAAGGACGTAGACTATTAAAGATAGGTAATCATAAATGGGCCGATAAAACTTTTACCGATCTTTATTTTGAAATTGAAAAGACAGATTGGTTGGATTCCCAAAAAAAGCATCAATTAATTTTAATAATAGCTAATTCTTGGTGGATGTATTTAAATTCCTTAACAAAAAGAAATGAGGATGGTACAATAAGTATTGATTATATAAAATATATAGATGCCTATAAGAGATTTTTTTCCTTTTTAGCAAAATTAGATGATACTTATTTATTTAATAATTTTTGCAATAACCTATTAGAAATGTTCCTCGGTATGGAGGATATATCAATTGAGGGCATAACGAAATTTATTAATTCTTTTAGTCTAAGGGCAAAAGAGAGTAAAGATTTTCTAACATTAATTGAATTACAAATTTTATTAATGTATCTTAGAAAATCCGTTATTCCAACAGAATTATTTCATATAAGTATGGAAAATATCGGGAATCTGCTTCTTAAATTAGAACCCGCCAAAAGAACTATTTTTTTATTTGTTTTTATAGAGAATATTAATTTTAAATATAAAATTAACGAAGATTCAGAATCATTTGTTAAAGAAGTCCAGAGAATTTTATTAAATCGTTTACCTAATTATTTAAAGACAGAATTTTCAAATTTAGTAAAAATTTCTATTAATGAAAGGAATTTTGATAGTATTTTAACAGATTTAGAGGATTTAATTTATTATTTAAATAATATAGGTGAAAATTCTTGGATAATTACTATAATTAGAAATCTTTTTTATAAGATCCAGAAATTTCGTTCTTATGGCGATGCAATAATTTATATAAGAAAATTTATTGATTTTGCCATTAATAGGAATAGATTTGAACTTGCTTTTGATATTTATGATTTTTTGGAAGATCTTTTTATTTATCAGACTGATTTAGGTTATGATAATGTGTTAATTGAATTATGGGTTGAGGCTTGTAAAAAGTTTGTTGATATGAAAGAGAAAAAATATCTATTACAATCTTTAGAAAAATTAAATACACACTTGAAATTGCCTCAATCTGATGCACAGATATTCCATTATTTTTATACTTGCAATTATTTATGGCAGTTTAAAAGTAAATTTTTCTCTTTAGACTCTAGAGATTTTTGGAGAATGATATTTTATCGAACTTTATTCGAAGAAGGAGATATTAATTTAGCTTCAAAGATTCTTCCTTATCTCGATAAAAATCTTAAGTCATTATTAACCAATCTGGATCAAATATATAAAAATTCATTAGAATTACATTCTCAAATATATAGATTTGAAGAAGAATATGATTTATTGGAGAAAATAAAACCAGATCTCATAATCAATCAAATGATTCTAAGAATTAACTCTGAGGGTAAAATGTCTTATAGAATAATTTCATTAGATAATCAAATTTATAACGGGACAATAACGGATGAATATTGGAATGATATGCATATTCTTGAAATTTTTAATGATTTATTTTCCGAAAAAAGTGAGAAAAAATATAAATTTTCCTTAAATGATTTCGGGAGATTAATTTATATTTTCTTACCGAAAAGAATTCGAAATTTGTTTAGTAAATTTAAAATCGTGAGCTTAAATTATATACCTCAAATTTATGTTATCCTGGATAATATGACCATCCCCTTTGAATTGATTTATGATAATAATTTCTTTTTATTAAAATATTCATGCGGTTATAAAATTGGAGAAGCTCCTTTAGGAGGCATTGCTTTTGAGCCAATTGTGCAAGAATTAATAGAGCAACCAATAGATCGTAAATATAATGTCCTAATAATTGATGCAATAAATGCGATGGGACCCTTAAAATGGAATGAAGAACAGAAAAAGAAAGAATTAATTTTTCCATTTTCCGCAGGAGCAAATGAATTGAATTTCATAACTAATTTTTTTAATAATCGAAATGAAGTTAATCAGATAAATTTCCTTTCGGGATCTAATTCGACTAAAGAAAATATTATATTAAATTTAACAGAAGGGGCTTATCATATAATTCATTTTGTAGGAAATATATTCTATTCAAAGTGGAGTCCTCAAAATAGTTTTTTTCTAACTAATGATAATAATATAGTTACATTCAATGAAATTAGAAAGGCTCTAAAGATTAATACAGCAGGAGTTCAACCTTTTTTATTTTTCAATACACAAATATTTGATGTAAAAGGAAATAAATTAATGTACGTCCTAAGACATTTTGGTGAAATTGTAGAACAATTTGATTACGATTCAATTGTAGGTATTGTTGCTCGAAGCAATCCAATATTTGATGATGAAACAAAAGACATTATAGCAAACTTTTATTTACATCTTTTTAAAGGTGTGAGCCAGGGTGCCGCTCTTTTAAGAGCAAGACAGAATTGCATGGCAAAAAGAGCTTATGAACAAGCAGAATTAAAAGCCAGTAATCTAAGTCCTGAAGAGGGTATTAACAATATAACCGTTGAAAATAGTTTAGGAATTAGCTCTTTCGTGCTTTTTGGAAAACCTTGGAAAAAATTACAATCTTAAATTATTTCA
>CAZVTX010000238.1:0-6190 GCA_964629395.1 uncultured archaeon | reverse complement strand
GCACCGGGTTTTCCGATGGATGATACAGAAAAACAATGGCCTGAAACTGTAGATGATGGCGGTGAGGTTGCATTTACAAAATGGACGGAGACTTATAACCCGCTCGATGCATTCTTAGGATTTTTAATGAACTTAGGTAAAATGCTTTTTAATGATTTTTGGTGGCTTATAATACCGTTAATAATAGGCATTGCAGCGATTGGAGGCTGGCTCATAATCAAAATCATTAGAGGCTTCTTCCCAAAAGGAGGTCTTAAAAAGACGGCAAAAAAGATGGATAAATTAATGCAGCAGCAGATGGAGCTACAAAGGTTAAAAAATTTAAATCAGCGTAATAAAAAGGGAGTAATTGCACATATCGAAGGCGTTAAGGCGATGAAATACAGCAGGGCTATTTTAATAGTAAATACCGGATTCTCCGTCTTTGTTGTCTTTTTCGGATTATATTTAATATTCGGATTAGCAGCATAATTTATGGTGTGCTATTAAAATGATGTCAAAGAACAACAAAATAATATTGCTCTCAGCGGTTATATCTCTTATATATTTTTTTAATATATTAGCCGTCAGCACCACAGCATGCTATTTTTACAAACCAGAATTAATAAATAACAATGCTTATGGTGAAATCGCACCCCAAAAATTGCTTACAATTCAATTAAATGTATATGGCGATAATATTGGAGAAAATTGTACTGTTTACGCATACAGTTCGGCATCTGTTAATATAACGCCTACAGAGCAACAGAAATTCGTTCCTAAGTATGAAATCATTCCCTTCGATTTTAAAATATTTTTCAATTATTCTAAAGATGTGGAATATTTTGAAGTTTCAATTGATTTTTATTTATACAGCCATGCCCGACATAAGGTAGTTGATACATATTCTTATAAAGCGGTTTATGGTGATAATTCTGACATTCAAGTTAATGTGAATAACAGCCTCGTATTCACTATGGAACAGGCGGGGATATTAAAGATGATCGCTTTCGGCTTAATAGGAAGTTTGGGAATATTCTGTATAACTAATTTTTTCAGACTCAGAAGTAAAGAAATTATCTCTGGTGTTGAAAAGCGAAAGGAAAAAGATTTTAGGAAGGCAGAAAAGCTAAATCTTTTTTGCGGAATATCCATTTTAATTACTTTGTTTGTACAATATACAACGGCAAATATTTTTTATCCTTATCCGAAAGCATTTGATTTCTTATGGGGGAATGAGATATTCGGGTTGCTAATTGCGGGTATGGCGTTTTTTGCCATGCTTATCCCTTATAAAAAATATTTTATCATATGCTCCATACTAATAGGGGGCTTATTTTTAACTATATTTTTTGAATTTAATTTTATGTATTTAATTTTATCCGTAATTTTATCGGCGCTGGTTGGCACGGTTTTCCTTACATTTGATTATTTAATTAAAAATCTTTTCTATGTCTTTCGAGGGAATAGAAAAATGAAATTATCAAAATTAAGAAAGGTGTGAATATAATTAAGCAAAATGAGCAAGTCGAGTTTAAATTCGGAGGATCGGATTTTATTGCATTTAGTCTTGGATTTGTATTTTTAATAGTTTCATTATCGAATTTAAACGGAAATAAGCCTTTTGATCTGATCTTGTTTCAATTAGCGTTATCTGCCGTGCTCCTGCTTAGTTTTTTTAACGATAAATATATTCAGATTAATACAATAATCTCATCTTTACTCTATATTTTCTTATATATGTTTTTTAGCAACTATCTTATAATAGGCAATATTAATTTCATTCTAAAATATGCGGAAGCGGAATTTTTTATTAACGCTATTTTAATCTTGGTTTTTATCATATTAATCGGCGTAATGATTTCGGGTTTAACCTATGATTCTAACATTTTATCGGCATGTTCTATATTAATTGTTGTTTATTGCTTATTAAATGCATTTTTCTCTACAATATCATATTTCCAAAACGTTTTAAATATAAGCGATTACAATTTTGCCGATTTCATTATAATATTTTATCAGTTTTATGCGGTTTTATTTATAGTTTTCACATTAAGTTATTCAGCAATCATGTGTATTACTCATACAATTCATCTCAAAATAATTCCAAATATAAAAGAATTTAGGAGGCAAGAATTATGAATCAGAAAAAGTTTTTCGGGAAATCTATTATAACGATATTTTTAATATTGTTGATCAGCAGTGCAGTTTTAACATTAAATTCTACTTATAATTACGATGATAATGAGAAAAGATGTAATAATAATTATCAATTAAAGCCAAAATTATCGATAAAAGCCGTTTTAATCATTAATAGGACTACCAATATGACCCAACTCGGATTTCCGGGCTCTGGAACAAAAAGTGATCCTTATATCATAGAAAACCTCACAATAAAAAGGACATCAGATGAAGATTACGGCATTTATATTAAAGACTTTAATTATACAACCATTATTAGAAATTGCAATATTACGGGATTTTCATTAGTTCAATTTAGCACAGCAATTTATATCAAAAATTCGTCCGATATAACGATATATGGATGTAATTTTTATCAAAATGGTATTGGGATCTATTCGTTATATGATACGCGGGATTTACAGGTATTCGGCTGTAATTTTTATGATATCGAGAGCGCTGCGGTTTGCTTTTTGGGCACCATAAACGCAACTTTTTATAAGAACAATTTTACCGATTGTGGCTTTAGAGTCCGCTATGATCCTTTTTCGCAATCTTCTAAATATTTAAAGCACAACATAACCACTGATAATCTAATAAACGGAAAACCGGTTTATTATTTGATAAATCAATCAAAAATAAAGATTCCTTCAAATGCAAGTCAAATTTTTCTTATAAATTGCACCTATGTTAAGATTGCAAATTTAACCATTGGAAAAGTTCCGCAAGGCGTATTTCTATATAATTCAAACCATTCCATAATTAGAAATTTAACAATTACCAATGTTATTACGGGAATTGAATTGATTGAATTTTCATCGAATAATTCAATAGAAAGATGTGAAATTAAAAAGTCAGACCTTTACGGAATTCGTCTATTTTATAATTTATATAATAACAGTATCCTTTATAATCATATATATGATGTCCAAGAAGATGCAATCTCCATTTTTACAAATATCTATAATACTAATATAAGTAATAATATTTTAGAAAGCTCTGATCAAGTCATAGATTTGACTTTAGCCAACTATACAAGTATTTATAACAATGTAATAGCAAATGGATCGCACGGTATATATTTAAGTGATTCATATTACTCAATGATATATTTTAATTATCTAATTAATAATACCGTAAATTTATTTTATTTTGCAGATTCCAAATTGAATCAATTTAATTCTTCAGATAGAGGTAATTATTGGTCAGATTATGAGGCAAAATACCCTTCGGCAACTAATAATGGCACTATTTGGGATACGCCCTATGTGATTTCAGCGCCCCTCCAAGATAATTATCCTTTAGTATCGGTTGATTTTGATAAGGATGGCTTATGGAACTATTATGAAATGGCTGATTTCAACACAAATATATACGATAATGATACCGATAATGATGGGATGCCGGATGGATGGGAGATTAAATATCTTTCGGGATTGAATCCCCTTGCTAATGATTCATTCGGAGATCCCGATTCTGATGGGCTTTTAAATCTATTTGAATATAAAAACGGAACTAATCCGTTATCAAATGATACGGATAATGATGGTCTGAATGATTTTTCTGAAGTTAATGGTCCAACTGATCCGCTTGATAATGATACCGATAATGATGGAATGCCGGATGGATGGGAGCAAACCTATTCCCCTGCACTTAATCCCGTGAATCCCGATCCTCAGCAAGACCCTGACTCCGACTTCCTGGTAAACCTTCAAGAATTTAAAAATGGCACTAATCCCATCTCAAATGATACCGATAACGACGGGATGCCCGATGGTTGGGAGGTAAATAACACGCTTAATCCTATTGCAGATGATAGCGGATTTGATCCCGATAATGATACGCTTTCTAACATTAATGAATTTCATAACGGAACCGATCCTCAAGATCCCGATTCAGATAATGACGGAATGAGCGATGGTTGGGAAATACAGAATGGTTTTGATCCGCTAAAATCGGATGATTATCTTAATGATCCCGATTTTGATGGGGTGATAAACTTATACGAATATTTGAACGGTACCGACCCGCATAATAACGATACCGACAATGACGGGCTTGACGATTTAACGGAAATAAATGGCATTACCGATCCTATAAATAATGATACGGATAATGATGGAATGCCCGACGGTTGGGAGAGCAATTATGGATTAAATCCCGTAAATAAATCAGATAGTAATAATGATCCCGATAATGATGGTCTTTCAAATCTAAAAGAGTTTCAGAACAATGCCGATCCTTCTAAAAATGATACCGATTACGATGGAATGCCTGACGGCTGGGAGGTGCTGCATAATTTAAATTGCTCAAATGGAACAGATAATATGACGGATACTGATTCTGATGGACTTTTAAACTTATATGAATATAAAAACGGGACTGATCCAAACGATTGGGATACGGATGATGACGGATATTCCGATGGTGATGAGGTTAACATTTATGGGACCGATCCATTAGATCCTAACGATCATCCTAGCGAAAGTAATGGCGATGAAAATAAAGATGAGGGAGGGGGCAATAATTACGGAACTGAATTATATATCATTTTAGGCTTAACCGCTGCTTTGGGTGTATCTATATTACTAATTATAACGGCTTCAAAGAAAAAGAAAAGTGAGAGATACAATATAGACAAAATACTTGAAAAAAATAAAGATTAGGGTGTGCCGATAAAATGAAGTTAAAATTTAAAATAATTTCAATTATTTTTTTTATCTTATTTATTTATAATATAGGATTAAATTCGGAAAATTATGTTAGCCAAGAGGAAAATACATGTAAAGAAAATTTTATTAATTTTAAGAGTAATGGCTTACCGATAACGGATAATTATAACTATTCAATAAAATTTAACCGGTCCATTGAAATTGGCCAATATATAAATAATTCGGTTGATATTTATATTAGCAACAAATATCTCTTTGTTTTGGAAGGTATTAATGACTTTGCCTTCAAAATTCATATTTTTTATAAAAATTATAGTTATATTAAATCATGTAAAATTAAAGATGATATTCCTAATTCTTTTTATTTTGATGGATATTTATGTTATCTTTATAGTTCTAATGCCAATGAATTAAGCATGTATAAATTTGATCCCTATACTCTTACATTTAATGAATTTTTATTATTTCAAACTTCAAATTCTTATATTCTTCCTAAGAAAGGAGAAGATTTCATTATAATGGAAGAATTGGGATTCCTCTTCTCAAATAGGTCAAATCTTTTTGAAGTATTATATAATGTGGGTTATAGCCAAGCGGAAAGGCTCCCTGCATCAATAATTTATTATACAAATAATTATTCTGGTGAGATTTCTTCAATAACATATGCATATAAAGATGAATATTTTGCTATTTCAAATTCAAAAGATTTACTGAATTTAAGATTTAATGAAAAAGAAGGCAAATTTTACGTTACAAAGATAGCGGAAAATTTTTCTGAATCTGAATATACAAAATTATTTTATAGATGGCAGGATAATTTGTTATATTTTTTAGACCCTATAAATAAAAAAATTGATATTTATAACATTAATTTCGATAATGATAAGGATGGAATACCGAATAGAATTGAAAAATTATTAAATTTAAATCCTTTTAGCGATAAAGACGGAAATTTTGATTATGACATGGATGGCATTACCGATAGAGACGAAGCCCATATTTATTATACTAATTGGTATAGGTCAGATACGGATTTTGATGGGCTTATGGATTGCCAAGAGAAGTGGCAATCCAATCCGAACAGAATTGATACGGATTCCGATTTATGCTCGGATTGTTGGGAATATAAATACAACTTTTATTTACGTTCCAATCATGATGGTTTAGAAGATGGAGATAATGACAAATTAGTAAATTGGAAGGAATATTTCATCGGAACCGAACCTAATATTTCCGATACAGATGAAGATGGCGTAGTAGATTATGAATATACAAGAACCTCAAATGGGTTTTTTATATTAACTCACCCCCTATATACTGACTCTGATAATGATGGGATGAGCGATCTTGAGGAGCTC
>CAZVTX010000237.1:0-6190 GCA_964629395.1 uncultured archaeon | reverse complement strand
GAGGATAAAATGGTTTATGCAGGTTGTCTTTATGAAACAAAGGACGAGACATAACAATTGACAAGTTTTTAAAATTGAAAAAAATTATTTCCATTTAAATAAATTATTCCGAATGTATCTAATATAGGAATCTCTTATTTAAAATATAATATGATTGATTTCTCTCTTATTATTTTCAAAAGTTTTAAATATTGTCTAATGCTAAAAAATAGTTAATTATAATAATTAAAAAAGAAAATGAATAAATTTAAAGACACAATTAAGAGTAATATTCAAAACTTGAATGTAACAAATTTAGCCAAGGCTGTATTACTAAATGAAAAAGTTCGCAAAAAAGCTCCCGCCGGTTTTAATAGTACGGATATAATCCGTAAATTTAGAGAAAAAAGACATTAAAATAAGAAATTTTATAGAAATTTATAAAATACATAAATATCCGAAAAAAATTATAAATTAAAAATATTAAAGAGATTAACATAGTAGAAGTATTGCCAGATAAATATAAGCACAGAAATTACTAATGTAATTAATATAAATAACATTCTTTTCAAAAATTCTCTTTTTAATATAGGATCTGAGAAATTTTTCTTAAAATCTTTTATAACTGATTTAAATTCTTCCGTTAAATTCAACGGTTCTCTATCTTTCTTAATGTTTTTGATTAGAAAATGTAAATTCGCAGAATTTCCGTAATTAATAGTAAAAGTTCTTATCGGTATAAAGATATAAATGCTGATAAGGAGCATTATTAAAGCCCCCATTATTGTTAAACTTAATGCCATGGATGCTAATACCTCAAAATTAAATTCATTTAAAACAAACCAAATTTGGATTATTTTAAAAAATAATGCGATAAAAGTTATTCCTGTGCAAGCAAACCAAAATAAATCAAATTCATTATGGGTAAATTTAATTTCGCCATTTTTACAATCTTTAATATATAAAAATCTTTGAAAGTAGCGTGATTTTAAGTTTATATGAATATCATCTTTGAAAATTGATTTCTGATTCTCAAAAATCGGTAATGAACGTAATTCTTTTGAGATTAAATATAATCCAATTATTATAATGGGGTAAACAATAATTGTCTGAAAAAGGGCCCCTTCAGTTTGGAAAAGGACAACATTTTCAATGCCATATCCAAATAGAAATATAGAAATTGTTAGATTTATGATTGAAATTTTATTTTTTAAATTAATTTGGATACTATGATTTTTTTCATCATTTTTATTTAAAATACCCAATACTTTTGCAATTGATTCAATTTTATTGCGCCCTGAAGGAAATGGCTCAAACCAGAGTTCATGCTTTCCTTTAGAATCATAAATCGTTAAAAGCCATTGGGGAAAGTGAAATAAGATTATTAACGCTAATAATGAAAGGATTATCGAAATTAAAATTATCAATCCAACGATATTCACAGCTCCTATGATAAACGGCTGATTAAAATTAAGAATCATATAATAATAATTGATAATGAGATAAGGAGCGAATAAAAATAGCCAGAGATATTTTATCGCAATTTCTTTATTCTTTAAGTCTATGCGGGCGATATCATCTTTATTTATCTCTGTTTTAATTTCCTTGCCAAATCTTTTCTCTATAAATACTATTTTACGATCATCATTTATTATTTTACCATGAAAAAAGCTGAAAATGCAATATAATATCAATCCAAAACCTGTAATTGTGGGAATTATACCGGATGCGAAAAAATAGCTTGGTCCCTCGAACGTCATAATGCTTCCCGTAGGAATATGCCGCCCCGCAGTTATTCCAAAGGTTATAATATTTATTGCGGATAAAATACATAATAATAAGGCAGCAATCAATCTTTTCCATGAAAATGAATTAAACTCAATCGATTTTTGAGATATTATTTCTTTCTTTTCCATTTTAAAAACCTCCTAAAAAAGATGTAAATATTTCCCGATATAATAGGGCCATAAATAAGCCAAGCCCGAATCCTGTCTTAAATAATCCGCTTCAGTAGCCGCTTGCCACTCCCAAGGTGTTCTCTGCCATAAAAAGTCGGAACTCTGATATTCATCAACTCTCTTAGCATATTCTAATATTTCTTTTTGATACATTTGCAAAATATATCCGTAAAGAAAATTAATTATAGGATTTTTGCGATATTTTTCGGTGGGATCTCTTAATTTATATTTTACGGGGTTTTGATCGCCGCCTCGGTCGGGAACCCGTTTTGTTCCATTTGGTTTCCTCGGTAAATCAAATCTCATTAATTGATCTTCCACATCTCTAACGATTAATTTTTCATCATCATTATATTTGTAGTTATTTTTATCCATATGCATCATATATAAATATCCTAAATTAAACCAAGCATTTCGGCTAATTCTGATGATAGGATAATAAATTTTTCTTACAATATTTTTATATCTCATTCTTAAATATGGATCATCTTCTAAACTCACCAAATTAGTTAGCATATTATAATTAATATTAAGAGAATAGTAATTCATCATGTTAAAAATCCTATAATCAGTTTCTAAAGCATTGATGTAGTTCCTTCCTAAAGCGTAATGATAATATAGAGATTTATACCTCTCGGGACATGCGATCATTCCCATCTTTAAAATAGATAAAACCCATATTCCTGTCATTTCTATACTAATCTTAAAATCTTGCCCTGTAGTTCTACTATTTCCGGATGCACTTAAGTCCAATATCATCCAATTGCTCTTTATAAAATTCTCAATTATTTGTTTTGCAAGGTCTTTTACGCGGTCCCTTATCCACTTTGTAGAATCGTCATCATCCTCCATAAAAACTCTTGCACATTGTCCAAGCCCTAAAATAATCCCTGACCATTGATCAGTCGATGGATAGCCTTTCCACCACCAATCTTTATAATCCCCTGCACCTTCAAAAATATCGTTTTTATCCATAGCTTCAGGATTTGTATAATTATAAGCGTCAATCCAAGCGCCTCCTTTTTCCATCCAATCTTTTGGCGTTACACTTCTCGCTAATATACAAGGATATTCTTCCCCTATACCGCCACTGGGTACTGCTATAAGAATGCTTACGCCACGAAGCGCCTTCTTTACTAAATTTAATGCATATTGTATCTCAGTCTCATTACCGGATTCCTTAGCAACAGCATAATGGAGGCTCTGAGCAGCAAGCATCATTCCCGTCCATATTGCAGCATCACCAGAAGTTCCATATCTTACAATTTCCGTATAATTAGTATCTCTCCAATATACAGTTAGCGTGTAATCTAAGGGAGTATTATTATTATCCCAATATATATTAAAAGTGTTAGCCATCTCTGCCATTCTCGTATAATTAGCATCTATAAATTGTGAATCATCAATTTCATATGCCATTGTAGCTTCATATGGTATATGCCATAATAGATAAAAGCCGCCAAATAGATAGGATAGAGAAATTCCTAAGATAGTGAAAGAAATAATTGCAACTCTCCTATCCTTTTTTCCAAATTTGCCATATGGACGAAATTTCATAAATAGGGTGCCTCTATTAAAATTTACTAATTTGAATTTAATTTTGCTTTCTTTTTAATTTCTTCTGCACGTTGGCTTAAGATTCGTTCAATCTCTCTTTTATCATCTTTATAATATCTAAGTGCGATCATCCATGTAAACATATTGATTAAGCCCGCTATAGCTGCAAAAATAAAAGCAATAGTATAGCCATTCGATTCAAAAGCGACAATCAATCTACCTGCAATAAACGCACCTATTGCCATTCCAACTTGGTCAACAAAATTAGCAAGCATATATGAAGTAGCTCTGTGTTCAGGTAGATTAATCTCGGAAATTGCACTCTGCCAAATAGGTTGAGTCCCGGAAGATATGAAATATGCTATTAAAAATAAGATTAAAAATAATATAAAACCTTCAGTTGCAAATAAATCAGCTGCGGTAGCATTGTCGGGCGCCCACCATGGTGTCAATATAGCGGCAATGAAAATTGGTGTATATGCAATAATTAAAATAATACAAATTTTAATTTTAACCAAATCATCTTTAGTCTTAATATAAATGGAATCTGCAACTTTTCCCCAGATTGGCGGACTAATAAATCGAACCAAAAGTATAAGAATTAGTATACTTCCCGCTAATGCAATATTATGTAAATTATGTTCATCAGCAAGCCAGAGTACCGCTAAAAGGAATACCCCTCCGGGCATTGCATCTGCAAAATTAAGAATTAAAATAATATTGCTCTTTCTTTTAAATATATCTTTGAGATCACTAAAATTAATTACATAATCATATTCTGCTTGTTCTTCTTTTAAAACATCCTCCAATGCATGTTCTTTTGCTCCTCTTTTAGGTAATCTGACAAATAATAATGATAAAGATAAAGAAATAATAATAAAACCTGTAATGAGATAAGGAGTCCTCCAATCATTAAAGATTAGAAAACCAAAAAAGATAATACCTCCCATTAATCCGCCAAAAAAACCAAAGAAAATAAAAAGGCCATAATTAGTACTCCTTTTTTCAGGAGGCGTAATATCCGAAATAATTGAGAAAATTACGGGACTTATAATCCCATTTCCGAAAGATATTAAAACTTGAGCCAAAAAGAATAAATTCCAATTAGGAGCCAAACCTGCCAAAATACTGCTAATTCCGCATATTACTCCTCCAATAATCGCAACGGCTTTTTTATAAATTTTATCTACATAATATCCTGCAATAAGTCCCGATGCTGCAAATAATATCACCATTGATGCCAATAAATCCCCTGCATTGGCGGCATTTAGTTCCCAAGAAGGTTCTGAATCAAATATAATTGATTGAATAATAGCATATACATTATAAGCCAGACCGCAGAAAATCGCGGTTAAAAGTGCCATTAAAACGGCAATCTTCAATTTTGTGCTTAATTTTCCGGTCTCTTGTTTATTTTCTTTTTCATTCATAAATAATCCTTTTTAAAAAATTAAGCTTATATTTTAAATTATTTAGAAAAATCATTATCAGTAATTATTAATATTATATTCCCAGCTTCTTTTGTTCATAATTAATGTATAATAATATTATTCCGCTTATTAATAAGCAAATCCCTAAGGTGAGAGATGCTGCTATAAAAAGATATTTACTTGCTGCTTTTTGGATTTCAATTATACCTAAACTAATACGACTTATGGATATAATATCCATTGAGAGCAAATAAAAGAGGTAAAAAATAAAACAAGAAGATAATAGTTCTAATATACCGATTATTAAATTAATTTTATGAATTATAGCATTTTTATTTTTATCTAATTCTATTATTTGACCGCCACCTATTTTAATTGCAACTTTTTCTTTATCCATCATTCTTACAAAATAATACACAAATTCTCTAATGGGAACAATGTCTAATACTACGGTTGCAATTGCGAAAATACATATATATATTAAGATTCTAAGAAAAATTTCCCTAAATATTAGATTTAAATTGGGTATATTTGATTCTATAACGGCAAAATTTGCTACTAACCAAATCATAATCCCTGTAAATACAATCATAAAAGATTTTATTCCTGCAAGCGTTATAACTATTGAATGCCGATCTGTTATTGTTAAAAAATAGTATGATAATCCAAAAATTAATACAATTAAAGCAAATACGATAGCAGTAAATGAAAGTGTAAATGCTAAAATATAACATACAATTCCTACTGATAATGGTAAATATGGAAATAGTGGTGCCTTAAAAGGGCGGGCTAATTTTTTTCTTTTACCTCTAAGATAAATTGCGGCAATATTAACCGTTCCTAATCCAAAAAAATAAATTGTGACTGCCATTTCTGCAGCCAAATCTATTGGAACAAGGATTATGAATAATAATGCCATTGCAACTGTTATAAATAATGAATATATTGGAACTCCTTTTTTTACTTCATTAAATTTTTTCGGAATATAATTATCCCTTGATAATGCCTGAAATACGCTAACTGCCGACCCTATTGCTGCGTTCATACCAATTAAGGATGATAGGATTGCTGCAATGCACATTATTATAAATCCTACTGGTCCTAAAATATTATACAATATTTCAGCAAGAAGTATATAGGAATTTTCAAAAAATTCGGGATCTCCTCCAATATTAATTAATACTACAAATGTAATTGATAGATAAATAATCAAAGTTAAAAAAATTGATAATATATTCACTCTAGGTATATTTTTTGCAGGATTCT
>CAZVTX010000236.1:0-6219 GCA_964629395.1 uncultured archaeon | reverse complement strand
TTCAGATAATTTTTTATTAAAAAAAATCAAATTTATATTTAAAAATAAAAAATTTGATGATTTATGGCGAATCATTTTTGTAATAATTAATGCGATAATAGGAGCAAACGGAGACTATTCAGCTGGCCAAAATATTTGGAAACCAGGAATATATTGGCAACCAATTTATACTTTTTTCATATGGCTAAGTGGGGGATTAATTGCATTGATTTTATACAAATTATTAAAAAAAATTAGCAAAACTAGAATCATTTGATTTCAATATAATAAATGAAAAATAATTAACCTAAAGAAAAAAATGACGT
Organism: uncultured archaeon; assembly: GCA_964629395.1. GTDB lineage: Archaea > Asgardarchaeota > Lokiarchaeia > Sigyniarchaeales > SOKP01 > CAZVTX01. The sequence continues at coordinate 5,914 of CAZVTX010000236.1, read as the reverse complement.
AATAATAATTATTTAGAACAAATAAAATTATAAATAAATAAATTTTAGACAAGAAATAATATATATTGAAAAAATCTATGAAGAATTTAAAAAATTTTAATTTAGAATTTAAAGAATCAAGGTATAAAAGCCCCCCGATTCATTTAATAGTAGATAAAAATGGCATTATAATTGAAGCGAATCTTAATGATAAAAAATTATTAGGATTAAATGAGAAAGATTTAAAAAGACATAATTTTGGACAAATATTAAAAATTTTAAATAAAGAAGAATTAATTCCTATTTTTGCAGAGAGATTAAAAAAGGTTTTTTCGGGGTATTTAATAAAACCTTTTAAGGTAAAAGTAAAAGAAAATGATAAAAATAGCTGGTTAATAGTTACAGATTCATTAATAAGGATTAAGGATACCAATTTTGTCTTAGTTACAATTCAAGATATAACAGAAAAGAAAATAATTGAAAATAAATTAAAACAATCTGAGCAATATTTTAGATTAATGTTTGAGAATGCTAATGATTTAATTCGGGTTCTAAACGAATCTTTAGATATTGAATATCTTAATGAGCAAGCACATTATAAATTTCTGGGATATAAAAAAGAAGACTTATACGGAAGGAAAGCAATTACTTTAATGCATCCTGAAGAATCAAAGGATATGCTTAGATTTTTAAAAGATATTATTTTAAGAGGCGAAGGCGTTCGTGAAGGCAGAATAAAACATAAAAATGGTAATTGGATTTGGTTTGAAATCAAAGGAAAGAAATTTTCAAATGATAAGGGACAATTAAAATATTTACTAATTTCAAGAGATATCTCAGAAAGAAAAAAAATTGAGGAGGATCTTATAAATCTGAATAAAAAATTAGAACAAAAAGTTATTGAAAGAACTAAAGAATTGAGAGATTCTGAAGAAAAATTCAGAACAATAGCAGAGCAAACAACTATAGGGATTGTAATTTTACAAGATGGTAAGGCCAAATTCATTAATGATGCAACATCAAAAATTCTTGAATTTCCCAAGGAAGAAATATTAAAATGGGGGAAAACTCATTCTAAAAATCTTTTATATACAGATGATAAAGAAATTATAGTTAAAAAAATTCAGAATTTTTTTATAAAACCGCAATCTAATAAAGAATTAAAAATTAAATGCCGAATAATAACAGGAGGAGGTAATAAGAAATGGATAGATATGACATTAAAGTATTTAAATTACAGAGGTCAACTTACTACATTGATAACTCTCGTTGATATTACCGATTTAAAAGAAACTGAAGCTAAATTGAAAGAATCTCAAGAAATATTAAAAAGACAAAACATTGAATTAAAAGAACTTGATAAATTAAAAAATGACTTTATTACAATTGCCGCTCATGAATTAAAAACCCCGTTAGTTCCTATTACAGGATATACAGAACTGATCTTAATGAAATACAAAAATTTAGATAAAGAATTAGAACAAGATTTAATTAAAATTCAAAAAAATGCTGAAAAATTAATGCGGTACATTAATAAATTAATTGAAGTTATGAAAATTGATGCAAATGAAATAGAATTGGATAAAAAAGAGATTGATATCGTAGAAATAATTGAAAATATTATCTCTGAGCTTGAAATAAAAATAAAAAATAAAAATCTTAAAATTTATAAAAATCTTAATGTTAATGTAAAATTATGGGGCGATTACGTTAAAATCTCTGAGGTAATTGAAAATTTATTATTAAATGCAATAAAATTTACTCCATATGGGGGCTCGATTGAAATTAATGCCTATAATGATAAAAAAGATATTATATTTAAAATAAAAGATTCGGGAATCGGAATTGAAAAAAAAGATATGCAAAATTTATTTAAAAAATTTAAAACAATAAAAGGAATTTCAGAACAATATTCTGAAATTGATAAAGGCACTGGACTCGGTTTATATATAAGTAAGGGAATTATAGAAGCCCATGGAGGAAAAATATGGGCAAATTCGGAAGGTAGAAATAAAGGTGCAGAATTTTTTTTTAAAATTCCTTTACATCCTTAGCTTTTTATTTTCCCGTGAAATCTTGCCTTATAATCATGTAGAGATAAATGTTTACGAGCATACTGTACAAAATTTTTAAGTACCACTTTGCCGAATTTTCCGTATTTTAAATGTCCTTTTTCCCATATTTTAGTTTCTACTGAATCAATAATAGATCTTCCTACAATTGCAACAAAATGATTAAATAAACGATAAATTAACGAGGTTCCGAATAAATGTTCATGCATTTTCTCGCTCTGATTTGTCATATATTTGATTGCTAAGACATATAATTCTTGAGCACTGGGGCTCATTTGAGTCCAATCTACAAAAAATCTATGCTTCTGTTTTAATGTACCAAGTGAGCTGAAAAATAGAGGAAAGAACATACCGGGATATTTCATAATTTTTTTCATTAAAGAAATCGTCTCTTGAATATCTTCCTCTGAGTCATCTAAACCAATCATCAAGGTTGCAGCAGGATAGATATAATTCTTAGCTAAAAGTCGCCAGCCATCAACCACGACATCATGCCATTGTTCAGGTTCAAAGGGAGCTGCCTTATACGGCATAAATTCTTTTATTAAATGAATTGCCCCCGTCTCAACACCTACTTGAACCGATGTGTAATTCTCTTTTGATAGATTTAATTCTTCTTTTAAAGCTTCAATTTGTTCTGGTGCTGCCAATGCACTTGCTAAACAAGCATGAGAAAGGGAAATCGATTCTAAATTAGGTAATTCTTTTAATTTCCGAATAAGATTAACCAAGCCCCAATTTGGAGTCCATTGACGGGGTTTTGCACCATATCTAAAAACATCTTCGCTCATTAAACAAATCTCTGTGCCGAATTTTAGATTTATCTTTGCTTCCTTAATTATATTTGATTCAGGAATCCATCTAAATGCTTTTAAGGTAGGGTCACAAAATTTACAACGTCGATCACAGCCTCTAGATATTTCAATAAGGCCCCAACTTGCAGGCTTTTTAATTGTAGGAATTTCCACCTCCGTTGAGATCCTTTCTGAACGAACAACTTTAGGTAAGCTTTCTCCACGCATAGCTTTTCTGAATAAATCAGGTGCAATTAATTCGGCATCTCCAATGACAACACAGTCAATCCCTAATTCTTCTTGAGAGCCCGGCAACAAATCAAATTGGCATGTGCCTGGCCCTCCTACTATAATTGGCTTATCAAATTCACGTAATTTATTTATTAATTCTCGGAATTTAAGAACGGTATATGGCGGTTCGTAATATTTTTCATCACCATATATATTATATCTTCGATGTCCGAAAACTCCTTGTAAAGTAGCCGTAACAGGTCCTAAACCAAGCGGATCCATAGAATATATCCCGAAAACGCTAATATCATCAATATATTTTTCAATAACCTGAGGCGAAAAAACTTTGCAATTAAGACCTGCATTCAATAATATCGCCTCGATTTTTCGCAATCCATAGATACAATGATAAACTTCGCCGTCTTTATGAGGGATATCATAAAATAATAATTTTTCTAAAGCATAACGAATTACTTTTGGAATTTCATTTTTAGGAACACTCGGAATAAAACCCGGAATAAAAAAGCCGATTTTTGGATTAAGAAAATTTGTCTCGTCAGTAGTTAAACATATTGTATTTGATATTGGAATCATCTCCTTTGATTTTTTTAAGAAATTTGATTGAAATAGAATTTAAATCTTTTCATAAAATTCCTAATCTAATAAATCGTAATATTCGTATTTTACTGAATAAAATAAGAGATTCATTTTTTAACGCCCGTTTCTTATTTTTATTTAAGAATTTTAATTACTTAATGAATGAATTTATGAATAAAGATTTTGATATTTTGGTTGTAGGGGCGGGTCCAGGAGGTTCTATTGCTGCTAAAGTTGCTGCTGAAAACGGATATGATGTTTGCGTAATTGAGAAAGAATCATTAAAAAATAATGGTCGCTATAAAGCCTGCGGAGGTGCAATGGCATGGGAACTTATTGAAGAAATTAATTATCCCGAAGATAAAATCGGAAGGATTATTGAATATTTAGAATTACATCATATGGATGGAGAAATTTATTCAAAAGAAGGTAAAGGTGCCGTCGTTTGGCGAAATATTTTTGATAAATTCTTGAATGAAATGGCCATCAACAGCGGAGCCATTATAAAAGAATCAGAACCACTTTTAGAAATTGAGAAAAAAGACAATAGATATGTAATCATTACAAATAAATCAAAATATTCAGCCAGATATATAATAGCAGCTGATGGCACGACATCAACTACACTTAAAAAATTAGGATGGCCATTTTTCGATAGTAAGAATATTATTCTTACGATTACAAAGGAAATGAAATCTTCAAAAGACAAAATAGATAAAGTTTTAGGGAAAGATAAAGTCCATCTCTTTTTCGGAATTAAGGAATTAATCCCGGTTGGTTATGCATGGTTATTCCCTAAAAAAGACGTAATTACTGTCGGCTGGGGAAATCAAATTAATTTAATCAAAAATTCCAGAAAAGAGTTTGCTAAATTTGAAAATTTAAATTTTGTTCAGAATGCTTTAAAAGGATCTCATTTAGAAATATTTAAACCGCATTTGATACCCGTAGGACTTCGTCCTAAACTCTATGATGATAATGTTTTTGCGGTAGGCGATGCAGGAGGGATAGTAGATCCTATATCCGGAAAAGGGATTCCCTATGCTATGATGTCGGGGCAAATAGCAATTAATACAATAAAATGGGGAGAGGATAAAGATAAAACCGAAAAATTAGGAAAACAATATGAGAGGAATCTAGATAAAAAATTTTTACGGATATTAAAAGCTAAAAGATTAGCCCGAGATAAAATATTTAGCAACGATGAAAATCTAAAAAAATTCTTATCTTTATGGGAAAAATATCGAAGCTCTGAGATTGTGGCTAAAAAATTAATGGATATCGATTAAAATAACTTCCTTTTTCTAAAAATATATATATTGTAAATAGCCTTCTATCTCTCAAATAAATTGAGGTGAAAATATTAGTTTCAATCTCCAGCATAGAAAAAATTTTAAAAATAAAGCATTTTGAAAACAATAGATTTTTGAAAAAACTTGAAAAAGCGATTAAAAGTATTAAAAAGGATAAATATCGAAAAATAGAATCAAAGCATCAAAAAATTGAAAATAAAATAAATCAACTTATTGAAAATATTGGAGACCAATTAAGTTATTGGAAAAGAGAAAAAACTCCAAATATTTCGGTTTTTGAACGAGAAGAATTTATTATTACTAAAATTCAAAATATATTAAATGAAATTGGCTTAGATGATTTTAATATAAATCTGATTTCAGATTTGGATTTGAAATCGAGAAGAATGGAAAAAATAATTGAATCTATGAAAAATATTAATGAGAATTTTTAAAAAATTAATAATTAATATTATTATTGCTTAATCGAAATTAATTTTTATTGTTGCAATAACATGGGGCATTAATTCAATCGTAATTTTGTTGTCCTCTATTTTTGTTAATTTCGCTTTAATTGGAATGCGAGGATTTTTTTCTAAAAAGTTTACGAGTTTGGCATTTTTGATTTTTATTTTTTCCGTAAAATTTAAGTTAGCGACTTGACTTTCAGAGCTTATATTATAACATCGAAGTATCATATCATCATCGTGTTCTGATTTTTTAAGAGCACTTAACAATACCGTATTATTATCGATTTCAAGAAAACTAAATTCGGTTGGAAGTATGGGATTTTTTATAGATTTAAAGCTATTATTTAAGAGAAAAAAGTTTTTTGCATAAGGAGTAAGAGGTATAGAATCGGCAACACGCATTTGAGATTCAATCATTTGAGGAACAAGGCATTTTAAAGGAGCATTAAATTCCTTACCAAAAATATAGGCATGTGCTT
>CAZVTX010000235.1:0-6227 GCA_964629395.1 uncultured archaeon | reverse complement strand
TAACATGTATTAATAAGTTTGAATCTGTTCTCCTAAATTCTATCACCTGTCTTACCTTTTATGGCTTTATTGCAATAAGTTGTTGGTTAATCCCCGTTTCTACTACACTACCTAAATGGCTCGGCGGTCCTATCCTTCATTTTGCTATCGGATTTTTTCAATTATTTTTAGTTTTCAATAAAAGAATTCCTGTAAGCAAAAGGTATTTAATTTATGGATTTTTATTTTATACTCTATTTCTAAGCAGTTATGATCAATTCTCGCGCTTAACTATAATGACGGGACAAGAAGATAGATTTACAGATGTTTTCCAGGCAGTTCATTTCTTTTATACCCTTGCATTATCTTTAATTTTTGTATATTGGTATAAAAAACGTTTTGGTATTTTGTTACCATAAAAATTATTGATTTTTCATATAAAATGCCTAAATTTTTTAGATTTTAAATAATAAAAATATTAATTAATTATCTTCTCTAAATGAATTATAAAAGATTATTAGATTTAGAACGCGATTATAATGAAAAGAAAAGATTGGGTAATATTCTTTGATGACATCAGGAAAGAAGATGTACCCCTTGTTGGAGGAAAGAATGCCTCTTTAGGGGAATTACTTAGTTTTGGGATTCCCGTACCTCTGGGATTTGCTGTTACTGCAAAAGCGTTCGATTATGTTTTGGATAATAATTTCTATACGATAAAAGAAGAAGAACTTACATTAAGAGAGCTGATAGCCCGTGATATTAAGCGTATTTCTGATGAATTAAAATCTGATGATATTCGGGCTGTAGAAAAGGTAGATAAAATATGTGCTAATATTAGGTATGTTATAGAGCAAGCTAAAATACCTGATAGTCTTGCTGATGAGATCCTAGATGCATATCGTAAATTATGCGAGCGCATAGGGGAGGAAACAACATTTGCCGTTAGATCTTCGGCAACTGCGGAAGATCTCCCTGATGCTTCATTTGCGGGCCAACAAGATACGCACCTTAACATTTCTGGTGAAAAAGAAATATTAGAATATATTTTAAAAGATATGGCATCGGTTTTTACTACGAGAGCGACGATGTACCGCGAGAGAGCGGGATTTGATCATTTTGCAGTAAAACTCTCCGTTGGAGTTCAAGAAATGGCAGGAGGGAAATCCGGCGTAAAAGCATCTGGTGTAATGTTTACGGAAGATCCCGATTCTGGTAACCCTAATGTAGTTGTTATTAGAGGAACATGGGGTTTAGGAGAATTAATTGTACAAGGTGCTGAAAAAGGTGATGAATTTATTGTATTTAAACATGATCCGCGAAAATTACGTTTAATCCGACGGGAATTGGTTAAAAAAGAAAAAATGATGATATTTGATCCCGAGAAAAAAATAGGGACAATAACTATTCCGGTTCCAAAAGAAAAGCAGAGAATTTATTGCTTGACCAATGAAGAAGTTATTAAATTAGCCGAATATGCAATTAGAATAAGAGATCATTATGGAAGGAGGATGGACATAGAATGGGCAATCGGAAATAACGGAAAAATATATATTGTTCAAGCAAGACCGGAAACGGTTCATAGTCAGAAAGGTGATGTTGAAGAAATATTTTATTTACTTGAAGATCCCGAAGAACTTCAAAAGCAAGGTTTATTGGTTGAAAATGATGGGACTGCAATTGGCAGAAGAATTGGTTATGGTAAAGTAAAGATTATTGAAACAATTAATGAAGCATACTTATTAGAAGAGGGAGATATTCTCATTACCGAAGAAACAAATCCCGATTGGACTTCATATATGCAAAATCTTGGTGGCGTAATTACGGAAAGAGGGGGTCCAACATGCCATGCTGCAATAGTATCACGTGAATTAAATATTGCTGCAATAGTTGGTGCTTCCAATATTGTTCAAATAATGAAAGAAAAGAAAAATCAGGGAATTGAACATGTAACAATCGATTGCAGTGAAGGTGAACCGCGTATTTGGTTAAAAGAGGTAGAATATGATTTTGATACTATTGAATTTTCTCAATTACCGCAAACTAAAACCAAAGTATTAGTAAATTTAGGTATTCCTAAAGGGGCCTTATCTGCAGGTAAATATCCGGATGGGACAGGCCTAGCAAGATTAGAATTTATTATAAATGATGAAATTCAAGTTCATCCTAATGTGCTTATTGATTATGAAGCGCTTCTTATGAGATTAGATATCTTAAAGGAACAAAGGAAAAAGATTGAGAGTATTAAAAAATCTGATTTGCACCCTAAGGATCCTTTTAGTCAGGAAATTCAAAAATTAGAAGAAACTTTAAGGAAAGTAGAGGATCTAACATATGGATATGATAATAAAGAGGAATTTTATGTAGAAAAATTAGCAGAAGGTATTGCAACAATCGCAGCTGCCGTTTGGAAAGAACTTCCTGACGGTTCAATAGCCGAATGTGTAGTAAGACTTTCAGATTTTAAGACCAACGAGTATAGAAATCTTTTAGGCGGATGGATATATGAAGGTGAAGAAAATAATCCTATGATGGGATTTAGAGGCTGTTCAAGATACCTTTCTGACGATTTTCAAGCAGCATTTATATTAGAGCTAAAAGCAATTAAAAAAGCTCGTGATTGGGGTCTTACTAATATAATTCCGATGTTGCCCTTCTGCAGAAGTCCTGAAGAAGCCGAAAAAATACTCGAAATTATGGAGACTGAGGGGTTAGTGCGGGGACAGGATGGTTTAAAGGTTTATTGTATGGCTGAAATTCCCTCCAATATAATATGTGCAGATATTTTCAGTAAATATTTCGATGGTTTCTCAATTGGATCAAATGACCTTACACAATTAACTTATGGTGTTAGCCGTGATGAGGCAATTTTAATTCCGTTAGCTAAGAGATTTAATTATATTACCAATAGTAAGGCAATTAGAAGGTCAATAAGACATTTAATTAAAGTAGCTCATGAAAATGGTAGAAAAGTTGGAATTTGCGGTCAAGCTCCGAGTGATGATCCCGATTTTCTCAGATTTTTAGTTCGAGAAGGTATTGATTCAATTTCTTTAAATTTTGATACTTATGCTTCGGGCAGAATTAATACATGGCGAACTGAGATTATTGAATCAAAATTGGAGGATGAACCTATGAGAGAAAAAGCCTATGATTTTTTAAAGAAATGTGATGATTTAATTAATCAAATCCGTGTTCCAAGGGGAAAATTACGAAACATGGTAAGAAAACAACGTAAAGAAGCTGATCCTAAATTAGTGCAATATTCTGAACGATTTGATACTATTTATAACGATATCCATAAAATATCATTTGAATTTGTAAAAGAAATTGATAAAGAAGCTTCATTAAATTTTGATGATCTCTTTAATAAATATAACGATAGAATTAAAGAATTTATTGAGGAAATCCCTCAACTTCAAAAAGAAATCCGCCAATTTGGTATATATTAAAAATTTATTATTTTTTATCGAAATATTATCAAAATTTAAAAAAAAAACGTTTTTTAAAATAAAAAAAATTAAATTTTATAAATTATTTCATTTAACAATTTCCTTTATTTTTCCTAATAACAAAAAATCACACTAAATTTGGTGATTTTCAATTGGCAAAGAAAAAATTTAGTGAAGAAATTCAAAAAATATTTGATAATGTCGAAGTTCTTTTAAATGGAATGATTAATGATAGGAGCGTTCCAAGAAATATTAAACGTATTGCTCAGCAATGTATTGACGAGTTACATAAAGAAGATTTAACGCCGGGAATTATTGCGAGCAATATAATGTATATGGTGGATGATTTATCGCAAGACCCTAATTGTCCTTTCCATACGAGAACCACGTTATTTAGGCTTCTCTCTTTATTGGAAAATGTAAAAGATTAAAAAATTTTTTAATATTTTTATCTCAGAAAGGGAAGGTGGTCTAGCTTGGTAAAAGAATTTAATAACTCTCTTCCAAAATGATTCTCGGTTCGGAACCGAGAGGTCACGGGTTCAAGTCCCGTCCTTCCCATCCAATTTTTTTATTCGGACGTTATCATCATTTTTTGTAATTACTAAAAAGTAAAATTATATATTTTCATAATTTTAATTTTTAAGAGATAAATTTATTGAGTTTGAATTTTTAATATTAGTCAATGCCAAATCAAAATGAAAATATTATATTTGGTGTTATTTATACTCAGTTTGATGATATTTTAGGACCAGCTCCAATAAGTTGGTATCCTGAAGAGATAAGTGAGAGTATTCAATTATTGATTTCAATTAAAGCGATAACATTATTAACCGGAGAAGAAGAATATTTACCTAAAGATTTAGTTATAGTACCTTTCCCCTCAATAAATTCAAAAGGATTAATAAAATATTTTGAATGGGAAGATCAAAACCGAAGAGGCGGCATTGTTAAAGCTTCTCTTACAATTTTATTTAAGGAATTTGATGATTTAATTTTCTATAGATATAAAGATGATCTTGAACCATTTTTTAATAAATGCATAGAAAAAATTATTGATATCGAAAAATCAAATTATTCTGATGATGATAAAAAAGATAAATTAGAATTAGATGTAAAAGAATTCTATAATAATGTTTTACAATTATTAGATGATCTTAAAAATCAGGAGTTAGCTAAGAAAGAAGAAGAAGCATTTCCCGAGGCGGATAAACAATCTATAGATTATCGATTTAAAGTGATTGTATGCGGAGATCCTACAGTGGGCAAAACCAGTTTAATATTAAGGTTTACCTACAATGCCTTTACCAGAACTTATATGCCGACAATCGGAACCTCTATTTCCGAGAAAAATATTAATATTAATGGAAAATTAGTGCAATTAATTATATGGGATATTGCCGGACAAAGCAAATTTGAAAAGATGAGACGCCATTTCTATCAAGGTGCGGAAGGAGTTCTACTCGTTTTTGATATTACTTTTAAGCGTTCTTTTGAAAATATTAAACGATGGTTTGAAGATATTAAACGAAATTTGGGTCAAGATAAAAAATTAATAGGGTTTATTATAGGAAATAAGGTTGATTTAAAAAATCAGCGTGAAGTCAATCGTGAAGAAGCTGAAAAATTAAGTCAAGATTTAGGACTTGAGTTTTTTGAGACTTCCGCATTAACAGGCGAAAATGTAAATGAAATGTTCTATAAAATTGCCCAAGAATTAGTATCTTCTAAAAATTAATATATATATTAATAACGTGATTTTATATGGAAGATGACCTCATTTATGGGATTATTTTTATAGCTCTTGATAGTAAAAATAAAATTAAATTATTTGAATGCTTACCTCGTTCATATGAAGAAAATGAGAAACAAGATATTTGCCAAATAGTTGTTGATTATATTTCCAAAAAAATTGTAGATATCCCACCTATCTCCTTAATAATTCCTTTTCCGAAAATAAAATTAAAAGGTCTTATCAGATTTACAAAATTACATGAAAATACTGCTGCATTAATCGTTATTTTTAAAGAACAAGACGATTTAATTTTTTATAAATATTCTGATGATTTAGAGGATTATTTTGATGATTTTTTTAATAATATAAAAGATTTTTCTTTAATTAAAAATAATATTGATGATTTCTATAAAAATATTAAAAATAAATTAGTAAAATTACAAGAAAAAGAAAAAGAAGCAGAAGAACTCAAAAAAGAACCGGATTATCGCTTCAAAATAATCATTGCCGGCGATATTCAAGTAGGCAAAACATCATTAGTATTGAGGTTCACAGATCAAGCATTTAATAGAACGTATATCCCTACAATTGGTGCAAATTTATCTAATAAAAGAATAACGCTTAATGGCGAGGTTATTCATTTAATAGTTTGGGATATTGCAGGGCATTCAAAATTTGAAAAAATGCGTAAAAATTTTTATCGTGGAGCAGAAGGAGGCTTCCTTGTTTTCGATCTGACAAATGAAAAATCTTTTAATAATATTAAAGAATGGTTTGCCGACATTAAAAATACTCTTAATTCAAATAAACCGTTTAAAGGTTTTTTATTAGGAAATAAAAATGATTTAATTAAAGAAAGAAAAATTAAACGTGAAGATGCAGAACGTTTAGCGGAAACATTAGGCTTGGAATATATAGAAACATCTGCATTAACGGGGGAAAATGTAGATGATGCTTTTACAAAACTTGCCCAAGAAATACTAATCTTTAAAAAACGTTAACCTAATATTCCACTTATTTTATTAAATCGCTTTTTATCGATTAAATCTTATATTTTTTGT
>CAZVTX010000234.1:0-6251 GCA_964629395.1 uncultured archaeon | reverse complement strand
ATAATTTACAAGGAGTAATTTTAATAGGAGAATTACCTTATGCTATGGGAAGATATTATGATTCCTTGTGGGGCGTATATCGTGAATTTCCTGTTGATTTATTTCTAATGGATTTAGATGGTACTTGGACGGATATGAATGGAAACCTTAAATATGACCTTGATCCTGGTCCTAATTTTGAACATAGTAATGGAACTGGTGATTGGACTCCAGAAATTTGGCTCGCTAGGATCAATCCTAATTCTATAGATTATCCAAATTTTAATCGAACAAATGCATATCTCAATTTTTTTGACAAAACTTTTTACTTAAGACACGGATTTACCTACCGCCCTCATAAGGCATTATTATACATTGATGACGATTGGTCATCATATAAAAACGAATGGTTAAGTAATTTTACAGCATATACAGGTTCTCAGGTTAATTGTTATGCGACTAATAGTCTAACTAATTCTACTAATTACATGGGAAATATTACTACCATTAATTATGAATTTGTCCATCTTTTGGTTCATTCTTGGCCATTATGTCATACTTTTGGTCCTTCTGGAAATGGTGCGGATGGAAGAATTACATATAAGGATATTTACACTAATTCAACATTACCTCTATTTTACAACCTTTATGCCTGTTTTTCATGCAATTATACACAAATCAATAATACTGGAACATATTATCTTTTTTCGGAAAATACAATAACGGTTATTGGAAGCTCAAGAAGCGGGGGAATGGACTTATATCAACCATTTTACGATTCTCTTAAACAAGGTAAGACAATCGGGGAATCATTTGTTACATGGTTCCATAATCCTGAAATAATTCAATTAAATAAACAGCATTTATATTATGGAATGACAATCTTAGGCGATCCATTGGCTACAATATATATGACTTAATTTTTTTTCCCTTTTATTATAAACAATTTTTTAAACTTGAGAATATTCCTAATTAAATATGAAAGAATTATCAAAGATAGTTAAATCTGCTCCTAAATCAAAGATTAGAGAACTTTTTGATCTTGCTGCCGGGAAATCTGATGTTATCAGTTTAGGAATTGGACAACCCGATTTTCCAACACCAGAACCCGCAATTAGAGGTAATATTGAAGCCTTAAAAAATAATATTACTACTTATGCTCCTACAAGAGGAGTTCCTCAATTATTACAATTATTAGAAGAAAAATTAGCTAAATTTAATAATATCCAAGCAAATTGGAAAGAAAACATCATAATGGGTAATGGAGGTTCAAATGCCATTACTCTTGCTTTTGCTACCATTTTTAATCCCGGTGATGAATTAATCATTAATTCGCCTAATTTTGTATCATATTTTTATTGCGGTAAATTTTTTGGAATAAATGTTAAAGAGATACAACGTAATGATGATTTTTCTTTAAATATAGAGGCTATTAAAAATGAAATTACATCTAAAACAAAAGCAATTTTAATCAATTCACCGAATAATCCTACAGGTTATGCCTTAACTAAAAAAGAATTGGAAGAACTGGTTGACATTATAATAGAGCACGATCTTTATTTAATAAGCGATGAGGTTTATGAAAATTATATTTATGATGGGAATAAGCATGTAAGTCCTGCATCTTTAGATGGTATGTTTGAGAGGACGATTACCTTAAATGCTATGAGTAAGAAATATTCGGCTACAGGATTCAGATTAGGGTATGTAGTGGCAAATAAGGAAATTATTGATCTTATGGAAAAATATCTTCAATATACGGTTGCAGGCACTAATCATGCTGCTCAATATGGTTTTATTGAAGCATTAAAAATGGACCAAGGATTTTTCGATGATATAATTAAAAATTTTGATGAAAGACGGATATTTATTTATAAGCGATTGAAAGAAATCGGCTTCGATGTTGTAAAACCTAAAGGTGCTTTTTACATTATGCCTTCAGTTAAAAATCTTGGAATTTCTGCGATGGAATTTTCTAAAAAAGCGATGGAGGAAAAATCCGTTGCAGTAGTGCCGGGAGATATCTTTGGATCATATTCAAATGATAAAATAAGAATGTCTTATGCTACCGCTAAAGATTTGATTGAAAAGGCGATGGATAGGCTAGAAGAACTTATAAAAAATCTTTAGAATTTATAATTTTTTATTAAATTTATTTATAGAAATCTGCAGCTGCTTCTTTAATATTGCGGGATTCTGTTATCTGTTTTGCTAATTCTTCATAATGTTTAATTACTTCTGCCGGAAGTGTTGATTTTATTTTTTGCAGAGCTAATTCGAAATGTTTATTCTTAACTTTCTCAAATTTTTCTAATTTTTCCCTTATTGCGTTCATTCCTGCTTCTCTACATAAATTTTCTAAATCTGCACCACTATAACCTTCAGTCTTTCTGGCGATTTCTTCTAATGAGACATCATCATCTAAAGGCATATTTTTTGTATGAACTTTGAGAATCTTTAACCTTGCTTCATAATCAGGAGCCTTTACATAAATTAATCGGTCAAATCTACCTGATCTTAATAAAGCAGGATCAACCATATCCGGCCTATTTGTACTGGCAATAACGATAATTCCTTTTCTGTTCTCTATACCATCCATTTCTACTAAAATCTGATTTACAATTGAGTCATATACGGGTGATCCTCCGGCTGTAAGCCCTCGACTAGAACTAATCGCATCAATCTCATCAAAATAAATAATTGATGGTGCTGCTTGGCGTGCTTTTCGGAATACCTCTCGAATTGCTTTTTCGCTTTCTCCAACCCATTTTGAGAATATTTCTGGACCCTTAATCGTTATGAAATTACATTCGCTCTCTGTAGCTATTGCTTTTGCTAACAGTGTTTTACCGCATCCTGGTGGTCCAAATAATAAAATTCCATTTAAGGGTCGAATTCCTGCCCTTTCAAATAGTTTTGGATATTTTATAGGCCATTCAACAGCTTCTTTTAATTCTTGTTTAATATCTTCTAAGCCTCCAACCTCATCCCAAGAGATATCGGGTATATCTATCATTACTTCTCTCATAGCACTGGGTTCTATCATATTAATAGCTTGTATAAAATCTTCATTCTTGATTGTTAATTCTTGAATTATTTCACTCGGAATTGGCTCGTCGAGATTTATTTTAGGTAAAATACGCCTTAAAGAAAACATTGCGGCTTCTCGGCAAACTGCCATAATATCTGCGCCAACAAAACCATGTGTAATTTCCGCATATTTATCAAGATCAACATCATCTTCAAGAGGCATACCTCTAGTATGAATTTGAAATATTTCTTTTCTGCCTTTGACATTAGGAACTCCGAATTCAATTTCTCTATCAAATCTGCCGGGTCTTCTTAGAGCTTGATCTAAAGAATTTAATCTGTTAGTAGCTCCTATTACAATTACCTCTCCTCGACCACTTAATCCATCTAATAATGATAATAACTGTGATACCACTCTCCTTTCAACCTCACCGGTAGTTTCTGTTCTTTTAGGCGCAATTGAATCAATTTCATCTATAAAGATTATTGATGGTGCATTCTCTTCCGCTTCTCTAAATATCTCCCGTAATCTTCCCTCGCTTGCACCATAAAACTTTGACATTATTTCAGGACCATTAATTGATATAAAATAAGCATTAGATTCCTGTGAGACTGCTTTTGCCATTAAAGTTTTTCCTGTACCAGATGGACCATAAAATAGAACCCCTTTAGGAGGATCAATATTTAAACGATGAAATAATTCCGGATGCTTTAGAGGCAATTCAACCATTTCTCTAATTCTTTGAATTTCATCGCTTAAACCTCCTACATCGTCATAAGTAACAATCTCTCCTGAGACGTTTAGAACTGCAACTCTCTTATTTATTTTTATTCTTGTCTGACGGGTGATCCTTACAATTTTATGTTGAGGAATTGTTTTTTCAATAATTAATCTTAAATTACCTAGTGTTGTTCTTTTTCCGGGATTTTTGAAGAATGGGAGCATTTTCATAATATCATTCATCGGGTTATCAGGATCTGGACGTTGAATAAAAGCTCCTAAAACATCAACGATGTCTCCCATTACTACAGGTTTATCAATTAATTTTCCCTTTATCGCCTCTGATTGACGTTTCATGTCAATATCGGGACGTGTTGGTGTAAGAACTACCTCTTCTGCAGGATATACTTCTGCTAATTTAATAGTAACAAATTCTCCTATTGTAGCCCCTGCATTTAATCTTTGAATTCCATCAAGTCTAATTATTTTTTTACCTCTATCAGCCACACTTGAGACAACAATCCCAGCAGTTTTTTTCTTTCCTCTAATCTCTATAATATCTCCTGTCACTAAGCCCATTTCTTCCATTACTTGCTGATCTACATAACAGAGGCTTCTTCCGCTTCTCTTTTTCTCCAACCTTTCTATTCTTAATTTTATTGATTTTTCTTTCTGCCCGTTCTTTGACATATTAACACGAATAAAAAATTAATATTATTTTGATGTTCTAAAAAAAGAAAAGTATTCATTGTATATTTTCTTTTCCATTATTTTTCATAAAGAAGTAATTTAGCTCAAGTATTATATAGCGTTATTGCTTTAAATTTAATTCTCTTTTTATAAAATCCTCAAATTCTTTGTCAATTTTATCCTCTATTTCTATTGAATATAGATATTTTTTAACAAATTTTTTTCTTAGCTTTAAAATTTCTTTTCTTTTCTGCGGTTCTTGAATCTGTTTTAGAAAATTACCCGTTAATTTTCTTGTAATTTTTTCTAATTGTTCAGTATATTTTTGTAATTTTTTAGTTTTATTATATGATATTACAGCTTTCTTTTTTTGTCTATTTTTTATATCTTCAATAATTAAATTTACAATTTCATCAGCAATATTTTCAATCTCTGGTTTCGATAAATCATATACAAGAAAGGGTTGATCCCAATGATATTTATCAAATTTATCGAACTTATCATTAATTTCTACAATCAAATCATTTGGTATTGGTTTACCTCGTTGCTCATTTCTTTCAATACAAGTTTTCAACGGTGTGCTAATATATATAATATAATATCTTAATCCTAAATGATCTGCAATCTCTTTTAGGTCATGACGCATACTATTATAATAATTTAAATCATCACTAATAACAATCTTTCCGGATTTTAATCCTTTTGATATTTTTTCCAAATTTTTTTCTCTAACAATATTTTCTTTAGAGGGATCAAATATTCCCTTATAAAGATTCATTCTTATCTTATCTGGATCAACAATTTCAACTTTTATACTATTATCAAGCAGCTTAAATTTACTCTTTAATTTTTTAGCAAGTGTAGTTTTACCTGAAGCGGGTAAACCTGTTAATATAATTAAAAAATTTTGCTTTATAATACTCATTTCATTTTTCTAAAGTTTTAATCAATTCTATTTTTTTTTTTCTTGAAAGTGATTTTATTTCTAATTCTCTCTTCATTGCGGCACTTCTATTGGTAAAAGTCTCTAAATATTTTAAATTAACCTTTTTTCCGCGACAAAATTTAGCACCTCTACCCCGAATATGTTCCCTTAATCGTCTCTCAATATCATTTGTATAACCCGTATAATATTGTTTATTTCCATTTTTATCCTCAGTTTCAAGAATATAAACATAAAAAATCGTCATATTCACTCATTCATGATCGAAGAATTCTAAATTTTAAATATCAATATCTCTTAGATAATACCATACTTAATTTAAAACATAGGCAAAAGAATTTATTAATATTAGGATTTATTTGATGAAAAAATTAGTTTAAAATAAATTGTTGGTGGTTGGAGATCTCAATTAAAAATAGAGATTTAGGGATATTTTTAATTAAATGGGATGACCTTGAAGGAGGCACTGTATATCTTAAATATCCCGAAAATCTAGAGATCCCCGATAATGTAGTTCAACAAATCCAAATTTCCCACGACTTCGTAGAATCAATAATTACTATTAAGGAAAAAGATTGGAATTCTCTTTCTCTATATAATGAAAAAAAACAAATGATAATTGTCTTAATTTTAGATAAATACGCAGACAGTCATGATTATATGGAATTACTGGAACAATTTAATAAAGTCCTTGAAGGTGATGTTTCCGATGAAGAATTATTGGAACATATGAAAAATATCTTAAATATGGAGGTTTTTCGCACGAAAGAGGAAGTTATTGCAAAATTAAGCAATGAACTTGCCGATCTTAAAATGAGAGAATATGATATTGAAAGAAAATTTGATAAAATTTTAAATCTAGATATTTTAAATGTAAAATCTAAAATT
>CAZVTX010000233.1:0-6259 GCA_964629395.1 uncultured archaeon | reverse complement strand
TACCTCGTTGATATTGCAAGGGAGCTAAAATATCGTGCTTTCTCGGGATCTATACTTTTAGAAAACAGACCTATGTTGCATATTATCAATCAATCAGGTTATCCGATGACATTTAAGAACATAGAGGGGGGAGTTATGGAATTTATAATGGATATCTCAAAATAAAATTTGAATCTTATAAAAACTTATTAATTAAAGAATTAAATAAAAATGATAGATCTTGTATTTTACAAAAAAATAAACCTAAAATAAAAATTAAAAACGAATTTTTTATGTCTAAGGATTACAATAAATTTCTAAGAAAGTATAACCATAAAGAAGTTTCTCCTGAAAATGCGATTTTAGATTATATTAGCCCTGGCGATAGAATATATGTGGGTGGTGGCTGCTCAGAGCCCCCTATATTAATGCAAAAACTTATTGACTTGGCACCAAGATTACCCGATGTTGAAATTATGCATGCATTGAGTATTTCCGACCTTGATTATTATGCAACATCAGATTCTCCCGATTTATTTAGATATAATGCATTTTTTATCGGTCGTTCTTTAAGAAATTATGTTATAAATGGTTTAGCAGATTATACTCCGATGCTTCTTTCAGAAATCCCTAAAGTGATTAAAGCGGGCCAGATACCATTAGACACAGCTTTAGTTCAGGTAAGCCCGCCGGATAAAAAAGGATACTGCAGTTTGGGCATTAATGTTGATATTACAAAAGCAATGGCTGAATCTGCAGAAAATTTAGTTGTTGAGATAAATCCTAGAATGCCCCGAACATATGGAGATTCTTTAATTCATATGGATGATATTGATGCTTACGTATTTGCTGACCATGAAATTATTGAATTTCAATTTAAAAAGCCCAATATCATCGCTAAAAGAATTGGTAAATATGTTGCATCCCTAATTGAAGATGGTTCCACCATTGAGATTGGAATCGGTAAATTACCTAATGCAGTTGTTCCATCTCTAAAAAATAAAAAAGATTTAGGCATACATAGTGTTGTTATTACTGACGCTATTGTCGATTTAGTGGAAAAAGGCGTAATTACTGGTAGGAAAAAAACTCTCCATAAAAATAAAATAATTACTTCTTTTGCGTTAGGAACCAGAAAATTATTTAATTTTGTTGATGAAAATCCTTCTGTAGAATTTTATCCGTGTGATTACGTAAATGATCCCAATATTATCGGGAGAAATTATAAAATGGTGGCTATTAACGGGGCTTTATCCGTAGATATTACGGGACAAGTTAATGCTGATTCTATAGGGCATAAATTTTATAGCGGAATAGGGGGGTTAATTGATTTTACAAGAGGGGCTGCACGCTCCAGGAACGGAAAACCAATAATCGTACTCCCATCAACAGCAACTCTACCTGATGGAAGAATTGTATCTAGAATTGTGCCGTGTTTAGAAGCATGTTCTGGTGTTGTACTTTCAAGAGGTATGACTCATTATATAGTTACAGAATGGGGAATTGCATATGTATATGGTAAAAGTATCCGAGAGAGGGTTCTGCAAATCATCAATATCGCACACCCTGATTTCAGAGAAGAATTATTAGAACATGCTAAAAACTGTAATTACGTTTATGCTGATCAAGAATTACCTCGATCAATTGACGGAAGATTAAGTCTCTATCCCGATAAATATGAGCGAACCGTTGTTTTAAGAAATGGTAAAAAAGTTTTGATAAGACCCGTTAAACCTTCAGATGAGAGAATGATCCAAGAACTTCATTATTCATTGGATAAAAAAGAAATATATTATCGATTTTTTACTCCGATGAGAGATTTTAGACATATAAGAATAAAACCTTTCGTAAATATTGATTATAATACAAATATGATTTTAGTTGTGGTATATTCGGAAGGCGGTAAAGAGGAAATTGTTGCTACGGGTGGCTTTTTTAAGACAGAAGATCCCTCACAGGTAGAGATGGCATGGGTTGTAAGAAAAGATTGGCGTGGAAATCAAATTACAAGAATAACATTAAAACTATTAGTAAAAATAGCAAGAGAATTAAGATATCGGACCTTTTGCGCCCAAGTATTAGAAGATAATAAACCGATGCTTCACATTTTGGATACATGCGGTTATCCTATCCTTTCCAAAAAGAAAGAAGGGGGTATTGTAAATTACGTTATTAATATTCAAAAACAAATAAATATAGATGATTTTATATTATAATTAATTCAATTTTTCCTTTTTTAATAGTTTTGAAATTTTTATTGCAAGCATTTCTTGTTTACGCCAATCTCCGAAAATCTTTCCCTTCGCTGTCAATTTTTCAGCAGTATTTTTAATTAATTCGGAAATTTTTTTCACATTTTCATAGGCAAATGGAGTTTGAGGTAATGGAATAAAAGAATGAGCATGAATTCTAGCTCCTTTATTTGCTAATTCCTTCATTAATTCAATGGTTAATAAGATATCATCTTCATTCTCACCTGGTAATCCAAAAATAAAATCAACATTAGCTTTTAATCCCGCTTGAATTGTTATATCCACAGCTCTCTTAACATCATCAACCGTATGACCTCTATGACATAATTTTAAAACTCTATTACTTCCTGATTGTGCACCAATAATTATATTATCATTTGCGGCATATTTTTTTATAAGAGAGATTGTCTCAATTGTTACATGTTCGGGTCTAACTTCTGAAGGAAAAGACCCGATAAAAATTCTACCTTTATAATTCAATATCTTCTTAATTTTAATTAATAATTCTTCTAATTGACTTAAATTAAGCGTCTTTCCGTCTGCGGAACCATACGAAAAAGCATTCGGCGTAATAAATCTAATATCAGTAAGGTTTCTTTCTTTCATAATTTTAATATAACGGCAAATAACGTCAATACTTCTATGTCTTGGTTTTGCTCCTAATATATAAGGCGTTTGACAGAAATAGCATACATAAGGACATCCTCTGGTTATTTCTATTGCCCCAAATTTAGAATTTTTAACAGGAAATGGCGGATATTTGTCTAGATCGATTGGTTTTCGTCTTCCTGTAAAAATAAATTCATCTTGTTCATTTAAATAGCCAATACCTTTAATCTTTCTGAAATCATTATTATTTAAAATACAATCGATAAATTCTATAATCGTTTCTTCTCCTTCCCCTATAAAAACTACATCAAAACCAAGTTTTAGTGTAAATTTCGGCATTCCTGTCGCATGTGGGCCACCTGCAATCAATAATATTTCATCATTAAACTTTTCTCTTAATGTTTTAATTAATGATTTAATTTCCCATACCTGAGTTGTAAAAAAAGAGATAGCTATTATTATAATTTTATATTTATCCTTATTTTTTACTATTGTATTTATTAATTCTCTCTCATTATTAGGAAAAAAAAAGTCAATTGATTGATAAAATGATGTAACTTCTAATGCTCCCACAAGAGCATTAAAGCTATATTTATTACTTTTGGTATAATATGCTATAAACGCAATTTCTCGATGCAATTTTATCAATGTAATAAATTTTAAATAAAACATAAAATCATTTATTTTAAATAATCAAAAATTTACCGGTTTTCAATATGTTTTTTAATGAAATTATTGCAACTAAAATAGATGAGGTCGGGGTATCATGGTTCGATTTCTATAGCATCGGCCATATTACATTTGGAGTAGGAACTTTCCTTTTTTTCAGCCTGTTATATACGATTCCAAAGTTGAAAGATAAAAAACCCATTTTACCCTGGTGGGGCGTAATTGCTTTAACAATTGCAATATTGATTATATGGGAAATAATAGAAAATACGCTCTTTATAGCTCTCGGATTAAAATTTGAAGGAAGGGCAGATAGTCCTCAAAACACGGCAACTGATATTATCTTAGGTATTTTGGGAATGCTCGGAGCTTTCATTTCGGCATATTATATCATAGATAAAGACAAAAATATCTGGGGATATTATATCTTCGGTATTATCTCTTTTATAATCTGGTTAATATTTTTCTTTATCGGGCGATATATTACTTTTTGGTATAATGGCTTATATGCTTAATTTATTTTTTTTTATTTTTTCATATGAATATATATAATGAATATATTGAAGTTATTAAGGGGAATATCCCAATAATCTTTTCGGTAGTCCATGGTGGAATTAAAGATTGTCAGGAAATCCCGGAAAGGAAAGAAGGTATTAAAGGAATAGACAAAGGGACAATTAGGCTAACTTTAGATCTCATAAAGAAAATAAAAAATGAATTAAATAAAAAAAGGAGCAATTTGCCAATTTTAGAACCTTCCTGCGTAATTGCTAAAATAAGACGTAGTAAAATTGATTTAAATAGATCAAAAATACATGCATTTGAAAAAGGATCAATTTTAGCCGAAAAAATATATGACTTTTTTCATAACACGATTAAGTCAATTATTAATTCTAATATTGAAAAATATGGACACTCTCTTTTAATAGATATACATGGTTTTGAAAAAAATAAGAGACCTCCTGGTTTTAGAGAAGTAGATCTTATATTAGGGACAAAAAATTTAAAATCATTATTTAATAAACCTGTTTTAAAAAGAGATTGGGATAAGAATATAAGGGGTAAAATTATTAAAAAGTGCCTTGAGGAAGGAATCTCAATTGCACCGGGGCATCCGCGCAGAAAAGAATATGTTTTAACTGGCGGATATATTACGGAGGCTTACGGTGCCACATATCTCGCCAATTCACAAGCTTTACAAATCGAATTTTCCGATGATATCCGCATAAATAATAAAAATCTAAGAAAAAAAGTAATTATGATTATTTCAGAGGCAATTTGTGAATACTTAATAAATTATTAGCAAATATTTTTTAATTGACCAATTTATTTTCTGATTATGTACGTTCATGTTAAAAACAAGAGATTCTTTTATCCTTTAATTTTCTTTTTTATGCTTTTTATATCTACTATTGCTCAAAATTCATATTATCAAAACCTTAATTTATTTCAAAAAGATGATGTTCAATTAATTAAGAATTTAGAAAGTCCTGAATCATCTGGTTATTGGAATTTAACTGGTTCATTAATTCTGATAGATGCTACTGCAACCGGAGTGGGTGCTCATAATTGGAGTTGGGCTGTAAGCCAGCCATGGTGTAAAGGCTCTGGAACATGGACGGATCCTTATGTGATTGAAAATGTAACAATAGATCTTACGCCCACGGGAGGAACTGCAATTACTATTCAAAACTCTAATAATGTCTATTTTATTATAAAAAACTGCACAATCTATGGAACTTCCTCTTTCCCGGAATCCGCCATAAAATTAGACCATTCTTCTAATGGCACGATAATTAAAAACAATCTTACGACAAATAGATGGCAGGTACATCTTTTAAATAGTTATAACATAACAATTAAAAACAATACCATGGCAGACGGAAATATGGGAATTTATCTCCAAACTTCGGATAATAATTTAATAATTAATAATACTATTCAGCGGCATACATATGGGATTTATAATCTTCAATCAGACAATTGCGAAATAAAAAAGAATAAAATATATGATTGTTTCATTTACGGATTATACATTTTTAATGCTATTAATGAAAAAGTATTTGGAAATAAATTTAAGAGTATGGGGATATACATTGATGGAACATTACCAAATTTAAATACATATGAAATCCCGATAAATAATACTTTGGAAAATAAACCAATCTATTTCATTAAAGGAAAAAATTATCTTAATAACAATAATTTTTCAAACGTAGGGCAGATCATTCTTTTGAATTGCAACCATTCTAAAATTTCAGGATTAAAATTCTCAAATATCGGAATATCTTTAGCGATTTATTTTTCTAAAAATAATAGTATCTTTAATAATACTTTCAATAATGATTCTAATAATCAAGGAACAATTCATTTGGACAATTCAATTTTCAATAACATATATAATAATACTTTGGATAATTGCAGAATTTCCATTTATTTAGTAGATAATTCTAAAAATAATAAGATATACAATAATTCTATTTCAAATAGTCCTTTTGCTGCAATCTATCTCCATAATAGTATAAGCAATCAAATCTTCTCTAACACTATTGATAATAATCAGCGAGGAACATATTTTACCGGAGATTCTCTGAATAATTCTATTTTTTACAATAAATTAATAAATAATTATATTGGATTAGAATGTAATTCAGATAACAATACTTTTGAAGAAAATATTTTTAATATTAACGATTACGGGCTTTATCTTTATGATTGCAAAGAAAATGTTATTATAAATAATATTATTT
>CAZVTX010000232.1:0-6300 GCA_964629395.1 uncultured archaeon | reverse complement strand
AAATTCTCCACGCTATCTTGACAATACTCGCAATCTTTTTCTGGGCAACATATATAGTTCAGTTCCCCATCAGAGAACCAACTAAAATAGGCTTTTTTGCATTTCCCGAAACATATCTCTGATATCAACTCTTTTTGAGCCTCTAGATTGCATAAATATCTTTTTTCCTTCTTTTTAATTTCCATTTTTGCCACGCTCCCTAAATTTATTGCATGCTAAAAAATTAGCATCAGCAATGGTGAGATCTCCAAGATTTTTATAGCGAGAACATCTAAAACGATATGTATCGGGTAGAATTCTGATTTTCCTCAAATAAAAGCAATTTCTACAACATTCATTTTCTCTTTCACTCAGTTTCCTAAAAGTTATGATTTCAATTTCATTATTATTGTTTTCTAATGAAATGTTCTCTTGTTCACGTGTTTCTTCCAAATAATCTAAAAGAACTGAGACATCTTCTTTCACATGTTTTATTTTTTTTTCCATTTCACTTAATTGTTCCAAGATTCTATTAATCTCAATAATTACATGTTTTTTATCAATGAGTTTTTTTATTAATAATGAGTTAACTTGCTTTATTTTCCTCTTCACCTCCTTTTTTTAAAAAATCACTTGCTTTTTTTAATTCATTCACAAACTCATGGAATTCTTCCATCTGAAAATCCATTATGAAAGAATTTCCTTTTTTGCAATAAAAAATCAACCTGACAATTTGAACCGATTTCTTTCTTTCAACACAAACTACGGTTTTCCCAATACTATAATCATACCATTTAATCCCATGCCGAATGCCCTTGACTTTAGTCAACTTCATTTAACTTTCACCTTCTTTTATTATTCTTTTCTCTTTTATGATGATTCTTTTAATTCTATGGCACGAAAATTCCGTTGGAATGGTTTCCAGAAAAATGCCATGGTGTTTTAAACCTTCTATGAAGATTGGATCTATGAAATCCCCAACTCGTTTATGCTTACCTTTTTTAATTAATGATGCCATTTTCTTACAGGTATTATCCACGCTCACTTTTTACCATCCCTTTAGTTGTTTTTCCAATTCTTCTTATTTTGCTTATAAATTTTCTTGAATACATTTCATGCATAAACTAATTCCATTTCTGAAAATGTGATATTTTCCCAAATGTCCACATACATGGCACTTTTCATTATCTCCTATGCAACTATAAGGATAATTTATTTTACAAGCGTTTTTCGTCGTAATCTTAAATTCACTTCCACCTTTTAATTTTTGATTGATTTAGGGTTTTTGATAATAATAAGACTCTTCTAGTTGAACAAACATCCTTGTATTGATTGAAACAAAAATCCGAGCTTTTTGGACACGTTTTTATAAAATCACATTTTACAATCAGGATCTCTCCACAATTTAGGCATGCATATGATTCGTCCTCATCAGGAGGAATTTGATCTCCCCCACAATTTTTGCATTTTACTAATTTCAATTCAATCATCACCCAATTCTTCAAGATAATGAGAACATTTTGCTTCATAACAATCAAGGGGATAATGACATTCTGTCATGTGGCCATATGGACAAAACATGCATTCCATGGGAGATACTCGATCGTTATTGCTCATGGGGCAATTAAGATAAGGCATTGATTTCCTTGCAATTTCAAGTGCTTTTGCTTTAGAAATCTTAGGAACTTGCTTTAAGATAATTTCAGCAAATTCATCCAAAATAACTTCTTTAGGTTTATTGAGATTTATTTCCATTTTTTTATCCCTCTAATTTTTTGATTCCAATACAAAAAATCCAATGATGTGGATTAAATTTTTTTTTATAGCTTTTTTTTAATTCTTCTATTCCTTTTTCATGAGAATTCAACTCGAATAATTCTCGATATTCGAGAGGCATTACATACAGAATCTTACCCTTGCAAATGTATTTATCCGAACCATTCATTCTTTCATTAAGATTTATTACATCTCCTGGATAAAAGTGAGGTACGAAACCAGTTCTATAAGTTTCTATTTGCTCTACCAGAGGATCTTTTAGTTGCCTTATTAATTCAGAAGTGCAAAAGTGTAGGTTTTTCGTTTTTGCCACCTCATTCTTTTTTTTTAAGATTTCTCTAATCTTTCTTTTATCTCGTATAAAAATTCAAGAGTTTTTTTCATGCTTTCATATTCATCGATTAGAAAATTCTCAGGCTTGGTTTTCTTGTATCTTTCATACCTGCTTTTCCATGCGTTCAAGTAGTACTTAACCCCCTTTATCAAGTTTCTATGATTTTTAAAAAGCTCTCTTAATATTTCTTCATCCTTAAAACGAGTTTTTCTAAAGTTTCTTGTTGAATCAATTTTAAAATCAATTGTTGTTTTATTACGAGTCGTAATGTCACTAATACGGGTCGTATCATTACTTTCTAAGGATTTTCTTTCTTTAGTAGCAACAATGATTTTTTCTTTACGAGTCGTTAATGAAACTTTTACGAGTCGTATCCTTCCAACCTGAACTACCTCTCTTTTAATCTTATTCTCTCTTTCTAATTGTTTCAGATAACGGGAAATGTTCTTAATATCGATCCCAGTTTCTCTTGCCAAATCTGTAGTAGTAATGGGACCATCTCTTGTTGCCAAGCATTCCAATATCTTTTCTTTATTCGTTTTACGAGTCGTAATGTTGATCACCATTTCTTCAACCATCATAATTCGGCCCTGTAGTCGAATTGACTCCAGGAAAACCGTGCCATCAAATTTAATAAAAATTTAAAAAAACTTTTTTTAAGATTAGTTTATCTTATTAGCTTTGCAAAAAAATTCCTGATATGATATTCGTTTACAAGTTGTTCTTTTCTTTTTTCAGGGGGATCTATTGTTAAGGACTTCATTCCACGAAATCTCTCAATATATTTATTACAGTTAGGGCATCTTGCTACTGTATAGAACCCATCCTTTTCTGCAAATTCTTTATTACAATACTTGCATTTTAGAAAGATAAAACCAGAAAAGAGAGTCTCGCTCCAGAATTTTAGAAAGTTAGCTGTAGGATCTTCGCGCTCAATCAAATTTTTTCTACCTCTTTTTGGTTTATAAGATATTCTGTTACTTTTTTCTGGAAACTTCCTATCTCTAATGTTAATTTAACATTATCTCCAACTTCAATCTCGTCTAATGGGTGTTTTTCTAATTCTTTTGTAATTCTTATTTTTATCGTGCCAGATTCATTTGAAAGATAAACACTACGCACGGTTATTGTCTTTTCTTCTTTATAATTATAAGTGCTATTATCAGTGACTTTTGATACTTTTAATTCATCTCTTAATTTATCCATCACTCGAGCCTCCTGATTACTTTAAAAACCTTGAACCCATTATTAATGGGAATTCGAACTAAATCATCATCATCAACTTCTTCTTTTTTTTCAGATTCATTTTCATCTAATTGATCTTGTATAGTGTTCTTCCCTTTCCTCAAGTTGCTAATCATGTGAATGAGATATTCCCTTACAGCGCTTCTAATAAGTCCAGACCTGGAAGGATAGATGCCTTCAGGTCCTATTAACTTGTCCATTATCGTGATGTAATGCTCTGGTATATTAACCGTAACTATTTTCAAGATATCTTACCTCCTGTAATTTTTACTAAATTGCTTAGATACCTGAGATTTAGGCGATCCTTGAACTGTATTTCCTTTTCGAGAAATTGTTGCAATGCATCACGTATGAATTTACTACGATTTTCACTTAAAGCATCAATAGCTTCTAAAAAACCTTCAGGAAGATTTATGGTTATGACTTTCATTTTAATTCATTCCTCCATTTTTTTGTTTTATATTAAATTTTTATTAGATTCAGGCGAGAAGGCACGCGTTAATGATAAGGCAATTTTACCAAAAGAAATTAAATTAAAAAAAATAAGAAAAGTCTCACTCACACAACAATTAATCTTTCTGAAAATAAGAATAAGAAAAAGAATGCCTTCCCGTTTCCTGCTAATTTTAAAGCTCATTTCAAATTAAACCTCCTATAACTTCTAAAATTTTTTTTATTATTTCTTCAAAAAAATTTCCTGTATCTTCAAATATTTTAATAATCGCATCCAATCCACCTAAAAATATGAACTCAAGGATGAATAGGGCCACGTAACCTAACACGATTAGAGTTATTTTTGTCTTTCTATTCATCTATTCATCGCATCCCCTTATCTTGATCTTTACATTAACAACTTTCCCTTTCATGAAGGGTAATTTAGCACAGAACTCAGCTAATTGGTCCAATAAACCTAACTCCATTTGATGAGCCGTTGCCAATTGTCCCCATAAATAAACTCTATTCCCATTCTCTGGATCAAACAAGTAGAACCTCAACTCATAATGAACCGTGCTACACTCAACCATCGTTATTCGCCTCCAAGTTTTAATTTTTCTAACTTGAATTCTAACTCTTCAATAATATCAATTTCCTCTTCTGAAACCTTGATCTCGCCCTTAAACATTGGCCTTTCAAATACGGTATTTGGGACTTCAATTGTAATAAAAATCGAAACTTGATTAGGCGATAGAGATGGTGGATTTTTTGTCATCTTTACAACGCCCCTTCTATTCATTATTATATAACAAGAATCTTTTACCATGTTCTAACCCTCCTGAAACATTTCTTTCATTAACATATGATAAATGTATTTTAATTGAAGTCCTACAGATTGAATTTCCCTGTAATGATGTGAAAGAGCATCATTCAAAAACTTGGAAAAAATTTCTTTCATCCCACTTTCCTTGTTTCCTATATAAATAGGTGGATTCTTGATGAAGTCAGGCAGATATCCAAATTTTATCCCACGATTTCTTAAAAAAATAGCAACATTTTGCATTGTCTCTCTCTTGACCTTATCTAAAACATCAAGTTGTTGCTCGATCACGTTGCACTTTAATTTATCTCGTGTTATCATTATTTCAAGTCACCTTTTCAATCGTCCATTAAATCAAATAGGTTCGCAAATTTCATTCCATTAAGCATTTCTCTAACTTGATTGTTATTCAATCGCAATATTATTTTATCATCGGATCCTTGCCATGTAAAGTAGAATTCCGTGTTCTGCCGGTTTGGAAGAACACTAATAAATATTTTTGTATCTCTTAAATCAATTTCATTCCTCATTTTTTTTCACCCCACTGATATTCTTGGATTTTTACCCTCGATTTCAAGCATTTTTGCCTTGCAATAAGCCCTTCTCACTGCTTTCAAATCTTCTTCGATGCATTTAATCACGATATTAATATCCCCAGAAATGGCACCATTACTATATTCCAAGTATTTCTCTGGAGCATGCTTGCAGAAAAACAAGAGCTTTTCCAACCACTTTTCGTAATCCTTCAAGTATTTATATTCCAAGTTTTCAGGACAAGAAGCGTCAAAATCGCCATAATCACTTAATTCATGAGGATAACAACTTAGCTTGAAAACGTGTTCCCAATCGTAATCGTAGTCAGGATCGTTATCATGACAACCATCCCATTTTAAAAACACGTCCACGCCCATTTAGCTGCTCCCCTCCTCCGCTTTTAATTGCTTGAAATTACTTGCCTTTTTTTGAGGAATTAATATGATGTCGTATCTTTCATTTACATCAAGTTGACCATTATCAAAATAAGCCTTAGGGATATAAACGAAATGTGATTCACCTTGTTTGACAATTTTTCGGTTTAAAATTTTTAAAACTTCCAATTATAACACCTTATATATGGTTTTGTATAGGGTTTTGTATACAAATAATAAATATCAAAATTCATATATAAATCTTTGTATAGTGATAGGTATACAAAAATAAATATAGAAACGTATTCCATAAAGGCAAACTACTAATATAAGAAAGCGTATAAGTTATATTATGAGTGATGATGACATAGATTTTCTTTTAAAGGGTGTAAAATTTAAAAGAAAGCCAGCAAAAATGGGAGATAGATATGTTTTTACAATTCCTCAAAATTATATTGAAAATGGTCTAATAGATCCTGATGAAACTTATATCATATATTTAGCAAAAGAGAAAAAAAAGGATTAATCCATAAGTTCAATTACTCTGTTTATTTTACAATCTAGGGCCTTAATATACTCGACGATTAAATTTATTTTCTTTCTCTCATTTTCAGAAATTTCAAAATCAATTAATATCGACTTAGTTTTTTTCTGTTTTTTCATTTTTACTTTTATTTTTTTATCACCTTTTTTTTGATTTTAATTACTTTTATAACCTTATGACTGCAAAAGTATTTAAGGACGATAATTTTCAATTTGCGATATAACTTCTCGTTCTATCCAAATAATCGTAGAAATTTAAG
>CAZVTX010000231.1:0-6308 GCA_964629395.1 uncultured archaeon | reverse complement strand
TCCTTACTTTCTATATTTTAAAAGATTATTAATAAAATAATCTTAGTAAATATATATTTACAATAATATTATTATCATAAAAAAGAATCAAATGAGTAATTATCAATGATTCATGAAGTTATTCAAGGCGACTGTGAAAAAGAATTAGAAAAATTAAAAAATAAAGAGTATTTTAAAGGTATTCATTTAACTTTCTTAGATCCTCCATTTAATCAAGGGAAGGATTATAATTTTCATAATGATAATATGTCAGAAAATGAATATTGGGACTGGATGCAGAGAATATGTAAAAAAATTTACGATATAACTATTGACGGGGGATCTATATATTTTATGCAACGTGAAAAAAATACTGATCATGTTATTAGAACACTTCGAAATACTGGCTGGACTTATCAAAATTTAATAATATGGCTTAAATTAACAAGCGGAATTCCTTCAAGAATTAGATATGGAAAAAGGTATCAAATAATTGCATTTTTTACGAAGGGAAAAAAGCCTCTGACTTTCAATAATCTTAGATATGAACCTCCTTTATTAGCTATTTATGAGAATGAAAGAGAAACAGGAATATACCTAACAGATGTATGGGAAGATATTAGAGAATTAACCTCAGGATATTTAGCCGGAGATGAAGCAATTAGAATGAAAGATGGAAAATATTTTACATCAGAAGGCGAAAGATTTCATAAACAGCAATCACCTGTTGAATTATTAACCAGAATCATTTTGTCTTCCTCAAAAGTAGGAGATTATATTTTAGATCCATTTTCTGGTACTGGCACTACTGCTATTGTGGCAAAACAATTAAATCGTAATTCCATTAATATTGAACTTGATCCTAAAAATGTTGAAATTATTAAAAAACGTCTTAAAATGATGAGAGCTTCCGATAACGTTCATAGGTTTTATAGTAAATATATATTTACTGAGGATCTGGATATAATTTGGTATGGCGAAAGAAAAATTGAAACTCATAAAAATAAAAATTATAATTACGATCAGATAAAAAAAATTAAGTTAAATAATACTATTCTCATGAAGGATACGATATATAGTATATTAATTGATGTTTTTAATATCCCTAAAAATATAATTGATTTAAATTATAGATTAAGAGATCGAGATGGTAATATACATCGATTTGATATTGTTTTAAATATAAATCTTAATAAGAAAATATTTTTCAGATTAGTATTCGCTAAAAGTATTGCCGATGCAGATATATGGATAAAAAGGATAAATTATGAGAAGGAGATTATCAATGAGAATTCCCCAGATTCCCAATATTTCGCAATTATTAGCGGTATTGCATTTAAAAGTATAATAAAAAAAAGAAAATACATTAATGAAGATATTTTAGTTGCATTTCCTGGCTGGGGATCAATTTTTAATATAGATGGAATTTCAGAAAAAGAAAGTATTTTAAATATATTTGAGAATTTTAAGTTTAAAAAACAAATTTCATTAGATTATTTCAGATAATAAATTTTTATATCATAAAAAAATAGGCGGCAGAAAATAAGACATCAAATTCTAAGGACTAAATTATTAAAATATTCCTTATTATTCTTAATAATCACTTTAAGCTTTTTATATATTAATCGTTCTTATAGTTATTACAAGTATGAGCGAATTCAATTCCGCTTAAATGGTGCAAATTTGTATGCAAACCTTTACTATCCTTCTAAACATGTCACCTTTCAAAAGAAAAGTCCATTAATAATTTATCTCCACGGAATAGGCGGTCAGAGAGATTTGGATTTAAGGGCACCATTAGAATTTACCAAGCGCGGTTTTTATGTAGTTACACTCGATTATCAAGGACACGGAGAAAGTCAGGGAAGCCTACTTGATATTGATAAGGAATCAAATATTCCCGTTATCGCTGAGGATTGTTCAAAACTTTTAGATATTTTAGAGGAGATGAAATTTTACAAAAATGACGTTAATATTTCTCAAATTGGTTTATTCGGCCATTCTATGGGAGGTATGATTGCCTTAATAAGTAATGCTTTAGATTCTCGTTTTAGTGCAACAGTTACATGGGCCGCTCCAGTGAAAATGGATATTGAGAAGCTTGATGTGAAGCAAAAAGATACTTTAAAAAATTATATGCCTATTAACCTATTAAATGAAAATAATTCAAAAAACCTATTAATTATCCACCACATTGACGACGAAGTTGTTCCTTATAAAGAAAATGCATTAGTAATTAAGGATTTAACCAATTGTAAACTAATTTCTATAAAAAAGCCCCTAATTGGAGGAGGACATACATTATTTTCGGATTATGTTTTAGAAAAAACGATTAATTGGTTTGAGAAAAAGTTTTTTGGTTCTGAGACAATTAACGGAAAAATTTCATTCTCATATATATTATCTTATATTTTACTTTTTATTAGCTTAATTGCATTATTTTTGACGGTTTTATCGATTATTGCGTTTTCTTCGAAATATTTTCTTATTTATAAAGATAATACTTCTGAATGCTTCCCTAAAAATTCAAAACAGAAAAAAATCATAAAAATTAGTAAAAGAATCAAATATATACAATATCTTAAGATTATATGCTATTCTGCAATTTTTTTAAGTATTTGGATAATTTTTCGTTTAATATTCGGATTAATCGGTTTGATTATCGCTCCTATTGTTATGATATTATTTTATGCATTTATTAAAATAAAAGATATAATAAATTGGATTAAAAAGGAAGAAAAGATTTATAAAGCAAAACATCATCTTATTTCTCAATTTGAGAAATATGTGTTAGCATTTTCTTTTTTTTCTACGGGTATATTTCTATTAGCATACGGCTTGTTTTCATTATCTTATCCGTTTGCTTTCTTTTTTCCTTCAGATTTATTAACATATTTTATGGCAGCCTCTATATATCCATTCTACATTGCAATAGAATTATTTTATCGAAAAATAATATATCCGAAATTTTATTTTATAGAATCTATTGAAAAGAAAACGATTATTATAATTCTTTTAATAATCATCAATCAAATGATTCTAATGCTTTTCACAGTCCCATTCTTAATGATGAATGCTATTCTCGCTACATATTTAATCTCTTTAATTGTTGCTGTGTTGAATTCATTAATATATGAGAAAACAGGGAAAATTAGTTCTGTTTTAATTAGTTCTTTTATAATAATACAGATCTTTTTTGGCTCTGCAATTAATCAAGTTTTAGGTGGTGTAGATACAATTATAACTCTTTTTGTATAAATTCTATTCTTTATTCTAATACATCGATTACTTTTAAAAAATAGGAAAGTTAAATTTTTAGAATTTAGATGTATTTATGAGGTTATTCGTTGACGTAATTCATCAGCTAATACCATTTTCTTTATTTTTTTAATTATTCGATTTGTAGCTAACCATATTGCAAATAAACTTAGAACAAATACGATTGGCCATGTATATAGAGGGATTTCAAGTTTTATGTAGTATCTCTCACCCATCATATACTCCAT
Organism: uncultured archaeon; assembly: GCA_964629395.1. Taxonomy (GTDB): domain Archaea; phylum Asgardarchaeota; class Lokiarchaeia; order Sigyniarchaeales; family SOKP01; genus CAZVTX01. The sequence goes on along the minus strand of CAZVTX010000231.1, from coordinate 2,823 downwards.
GCTCCACCAATAGAACAAATAACCAATTGGAACGGTGATTATTAAACTGAATAAGCTCAGTAGAGCATTTTCCCAAAATAACATTCTTCGGATATATTTTATCTTTGTTCCCATTGCTTTAAATGCAAGAAAATCATCAATTCTTTCTAAAAAGCCCATATACATCGTGTTAAAACTGAATATTATTCCGATTGCCATTCCTATAAGAATAAAAATAACAAGCATACCCATAAATGTATCCATTAGTCTTAGCATAGATTCTCTGGATTGTTCTTTATCCATCCATTCTGCTATTTGAAAATAATCCCTGAATTCCTCTTGTAATTTATCCGTATTGACATCATCTCCGATATCTAATAGAATACCATTAACATATCCAACAGGTATTCCAAAATATTTACTGCTAATATTATCTTTATAGAAGTTTTCTATTGTCCAGATTGCAGAATAATCTACAAGTTCTCCTATTAGTCCTACAACTTTAATCGAATATCTATCTATTGTTCCTATTTCAATTTTATCATCAAGACTAATATCATATTTACCTGCAATAGACTGTCCCAAAATAATTTTATCTTCATTTAGGTCTTTTTGAGAACCGATATCACCTGAAATTATATGTAAATTCCTTAAAGTAGAATTTTTTTGATAGCATTCTAATTCCATCCATGTTTTGAATTTATTTTCATAGAAAAGTTCAGTAAAAACAGAAATATATAACTCATAATGTTTGATTTTATCTTTCGATTGATTTGCCATAAAACTATTTATTGAAGATATCGATACAGGTTGCTCTAATTTTATTTTTATATCTGCTTTATTATATTTATCATAGTAATCGTTTAGTTCACTATACATATTTGAAACCATTGCTAAGGAATTAATTAAAATTATCATTGATGTTGAGAAAGCCAAAATTGTAATAATGCTTTTCTTTTTACGTAGAAAGATTTCTCTTAATGTTACTTTCATATGAATTGGTTTAAATAGAGGAATCCAACCGAAAATCTTTTCAGAAATACTCTCTTTAGTCACTTTTATCCTATTATAAAATGCAGTCATTGCGGAACGCGGTGTGATACTAATTACTGGTAAAGTACTCAGAATGGAGAAAGACATACAAACTGCTAGTGTTGCTAAAGAGCTATAAATATATTCCTCATAAGCAATAGGATAAACATAATATGATAAATCGTATAATCGCCCTGCAAATCTCATCATCCCAATACTCATACCATAGCCTAAAGGAACTCCAATAACGATACCAATTGAAGATAATAATAATGTAATTTTAAGGTAATGAAATATTATCGTTTTTCTTTTAGCGCCGAGACTCATAAATAGTCCAATATTGCGCTTCTGAGATTGTACTAAATGTGTCAGCATACTATAAATCGCAACGCAACAAATAATTAATCCAATAATGCCGAAAATTGTTCCCATTTCATCCATGGAACCTGCATCTGCATCAAAAAACTTTCGGTCTGCAGTCTCATCATAAATTTCAAAACTCATAGTACTTATGATTACTCCATTTTTCTCTAAATAATCCGTGATGCTATCTGCTGCATCATTTATTTTATTTTTATTTAATCTATCTTCAATTGTAAAAAGTATTTGGTTTATTAACGGTGCTCCTTGGAACAATTTATTTTGTAGAACGCCTAGATCAACCCATACCACTGCCATTTGCCCCATTAATGCCATTCCTGTAGTAGGATCAACAACATATAAGAAATCCATATCCTGAGCGGTTGCTTTTACAGTAAAATCGATTTTTTTATCATTTAAAGTTATACTCAATTTTTCATTTAATTTCACATCTTGTCCTAATAAATCTCCCGCAAATTTTGTTTCTAATATACAATTAGTTGAATTATCTAAAAAATCGGAATCTTCATCAATATTCTCTGCTTTCTCTTTAATTGCTAACTTATTAATTTTATTCGGATAATTTATACCAATAACGATAGCAGGATAAATCTTATCATTATAAGTTAACTCTGTTTTAATTAAAATTCTGCCCTCTATATTGTCTATTTTATTTTCTTTTAGAAAAGAATCATCTTGTTGAATTTTTGATACATTTGATTCTAAAATAGGACCCGTGAAAGTAAATCGTCCATCAGCGACATTGCTTTTTATAAGATTCTCCTTGTAGGATGCAATTAACATGGGATATCCTCCCCGCATACCAATGATTAGGGCCAAAGTTATTGCTACAGTTCCTATAATTATCAGTGATCTAAATTTATTATTCTTAATTTCACGAAAAACTTTTTTATCCATTAATTTCATAGCCAATCATCTCTAACTTTCTTTAATCTGACTATTATGCTTTTCTACTAAAGATAATTTTTCAATGTCCGGATTTTCCTCAATTTTTTCGATTTTTCCCATTTTTAAATGATAAACACGTTGAGCATATTTAGTAATGTTGACATCATGACTTACGATGATAAACGTCACACCTTCTTTTTTATTTAATTCTTTCATTAATTCAGCAATTTTCTGTCCGGTAATATAATCTAAATTTCCGGTAGGCTCATCAGCAACAACTAATTTTGGTTTTTTTATCAAAGCTCGTGCAATTGCAACTCTTTGTTGTTCTCCTCCCGACAACTGGCTTGGAAATCTATACTCTTTGCCTTTTAATCCTACTTTTTCTAAAATTTTAAAAGATTCTTCTTTAATCAATTTTTTATCTTTTATTCCCTTAAATTCAAGGGCTAATCCTACATTTTCCCAAGCTCGAAGACTATCGACAATATTAAAAAATTGGAAAACCCATCCTACTTTTTCTCTCCTATAATCATTTAATTG
>CAZVTX010000230.1:0-6346 GCA_964629395.1 uncultured archaeon | reverse complement strand
TTATCTTTTTGATAAAAATAAAAATATAAAATAAAAATTAATTCAAATCCTAAGAAATATATTATTCCTTCTGGGCGTGTTAATACTAAAAGTGAAAAAGCTATTATTGAATATTTTGGATATTTTCTTGATTTATCGGAAATTTCTTTATATGCGAAATTGCAACCACTTATTAATAATAATATGAATAAGGGTGTCTCAAGGCCACCAATTGTCCATAAATGAAAAGGATAATAAACTGTATAAAATAAAGGTGCAAAAAGAGCAATTTTTTCATCATTAAACACTTTAGCGAAATTATATATCATTAATATAGAACAAATACTCAAAATTATTGAAAAAGATTTTACCCATATAACAATATCAATGCCTAATAAAATCGGAATACAATTGATTAAAACCCATAAAAAATTAGAATACCCTTCAACAGGATTCTTATCATTTTTATTAAATACAATTCCATATCCATTAGCTAAATTTTTTGAATATCTGAATGTGATAAAAGCATCATCTGTGATAAATTGAATAAAATATAAATCAAATCCTATAGAGATAATAATACACAATAATAAAACGGTTTTTATTAATCTCTTTTCGTCTTTTAATAAAATATTAAAAAATAATCTTGGTTTTTGTTTAAAAATTAAAAAATAACCTAATAAAAAGCAAATTAAAAAAATTCCCGAAAATAATATCATTTGAAAAATAATTATTGGATTTTTAAGAAGGTATGATAAAATATTAACAAGAAGATTTCCTACATTCTTAAACATTTCAAGTAAACCAAAAGCTAATTGACTATTATTAAATTTATTATTAAGTCTTTTATAAAGTTGCTGATAGTTTTCATAAAATTTTTCCAATAATATGTGCCATTCTAATAGGTTCCGGTAATTTTGAATCTATACAAATTTTTTCAAATAATTTTTTTATAGTCGAATGATCTATTCCCTTACAATGATAATATGCTTTAGATAATCCTCCCGCAGTTTTTATTTCAATTTCAAACAAATTTCCCGCATTTATAATTTTTTTAAATTTATTATCCTTTACTTTTTTTGAAAATCTTTTTTCAATGGCTCTTTTTACGGAATCCAAATTAACTTTTTGTTCACTTACGGCTATAATCGGCTTTTTGGTTTTTTCATAAACTTCATTCATATCATAAATGTTAAATCCTGCAAAGGTTATTGTATCCGTAAGAACATATTGTACATGTTTTTTAGTAATCTCAATTAATTCCGTAAGTGCTTCTGTCGAATCATCACCATCAATTGTAATTTCTTTTTTATATACACCAATCATACGGGTTCCTTGGCAAACTACTCCAATTAGAAATGTTTTATTATTATTAGAGTGTAAATTAAAATGAGCATCATCTACACCCAAAGTAATTGGAAATTCCTTCATTAAAATCAACTAATCGATAATTTCAATTATTTTTATCAATAATTCCGTAAAGGCGTTAATTGCTGCTTCTATTTCTTGTTTGCGTTCCTTAAATTCACCTTTAAAATTATTTACTAAAATATCAATCATCTCTTCAATTGAAATTTTATTTCTTAGCCAAACATATGCAACTAATGCCTCTACAGTATCCGCCATATCATGAGCATTTGCACGGCTTTTTGCATATTCCCCTTTAAATCCTGCATTTTTTAATGCATTTGATAAAATTATTTGATTAACTTTTTTCCCCGTTCGAATGGCAATTTTAAAATTTCTTATTTTGGTAAGGTATATAGATTTTGCGACAGAATAAATTAGATTTACAATAGAGTCTCCTATTTTAGCGAGTCCTTTATCTGTACCTATTGATTTTTTACTATTATTTAAACCTTTTAATAAAAATTCATAGTCTGGCAATGTTTAAAATTATCAATATTTATAAAAAGAAGTTTTTTCCGAATATTTAAATTATTTTATAAAACAAATCTCTTACTTGAATAACTTCATCTCTTAAAGAATCAGCGCCTTTTCGTAATATTTGTCTTATATCATATCCGTCTTTTACTCTAATAAATATTTTTGCGGGTTCTAAGCCAGTTGATTTATATGCTGCAATATCAACACCATCTACTTCAAGAATATGTTTTACCAGAATATTGCAAAAACCATGAGATTGTCCTTCCATTAAGATTTCATAATCTCTATCTCGTTTTCCCTTAATTATTTTAGGATTAACATATTTAAATTTCTGTGTTCCAATTTCATCGTCAATTTCTAATCCGAAATCTGCAATTTGCTCTTCCATCTCAGATTTTTCCTCTGCTTTTTTTTCCATTTCCTTCTGAGATTCTTTTTCTTTTTTCTCTAACGTAGGATATTCTATTTCAAAATCACCATCTTCTAAGTCATCAAGATATTCATCATCATCATCTAAAGACACTTTCTTTTTTTTACCCATAACAAACAACTCCTTAAAAGATTATACTATAAATTAATACGAAATAAAATATATCTTTTATGATTTTAAAAAAATAAAAATAATTATCGAAGGAATTCAAAAGCGAGGTCGCGTAATTTATCACATGCGAGATATTGTATATCTCTTGGTCCGAATATGTTTATTTTAATTGATTTTCCTTCTACGGTTATATTAAGATTGATAAAATTAACTTTCTTTTGAACTCCTTCAAGAAAACCAATTACATTTTCAAGAGAACCTGATTCATTATAAAAATGAAGAGTTTTTTTACTCGACCTTGCCAAATATTACACCAATTTTTATTCAATAATTTATTTCATTATTTCATTTTAATTAAAATTAGTAAATTAAATTTATTGATATTTTTCCATAGTCATCGGCTAATTTTCTCTGCTCAATATGACCGCAGAATGGACATTTAAGTTTATTAAAACCGATTTTTTCAAGAGGTGTTCCGCATTGCATACAATCTGCATGGATAACACCTAAATGTTTGCTTGAAGTTGTTAAATAATATTCATTTAAATTATGATCTATTACTTTTGCTCTAACTATATCGGTTATTTGAAAAGCTTCTTTTAAATCTCTTACAAATCTATTGGAGATGTTAGATACATGAATATTACCTAAATATCCCGAATTGAAATGAACTTTTCTATTTATTGTATAGAAATTTAATCCAACTGAATATTTTCTTAAGAATATTATAGTGCCGATGACTATATCACCAATTTTTACGGTTTTTCTATCTTTTTCTTGATGTGTTTCAATCTCTAATTCTCTTTTTTGTTCATTTAATTTTACCATTCCCGATATAGAGGCATAAATATTGCCATCTTTTATGAATGTGCATTGTTTATCGGGCAAAAATTCTTCGATAACACCAAGATACTGTCCCGTAACTACAATTTCTTCGTTTTTCACTGATTTTTTAATGTTAATCACCATTTTATTTTAATTTCAATTTAATTTATTAAGAAGATAATATCAAATAATATAATTAAATTTATTTATAAAAATTGATAAGAAAAATCGAATCAATAGGCGATTTAGATTAGAAAAAAAGAATTGATTTCAATTATTCAGAACACCGAGAGTTTTAAAAATCCGAAATTAGAATTAGAGCAATATTGTATTGATGCAGATACTACCGTTGATATAATATATTTTGCCGGAATAGAATTTAATGACATAAAGAATAAAATTATTTTTGATTTAGGGTCGGGAACAGGTCGATTGTCCATTGCCAGTGCTTTTTTAGGTGCGTTAATGATTATTAGCGTGGATATTGATATTTCTGCTTTATCTATTCTCAAAAGAAATATCTCGTTACATGATTTAGGTTTATTAATTAACCCAATATGTACGGATATTAAAAATCTTGAATTATCACCGAGATTTTTTATTAAAGAAAACCCTGAAATTACTACTATTATGAATCCTCCATTTGGAGTAAAGAAAAAAAATGCAGATAGACCTTTTTTAATTAAAGCATTTTCATTTTCTAATGTAATATATTCAATACATTTAGCGGGTGAGAAAACAAGAAATTTCATTACCAATTTTGCAAGGAAATTTAATTGGAAAATTGACTATATTTTTCCTTATACGATGAGATTAGAAAGGAGTTTTAAATTTCATACGAAAAAAACAAAAATAATAAAAGTAGATATATATAGATTTGTAAAAAATGAGATTTGATTAATTACAATTTTATATAATTCTTCCATGAATCCAATTTGTTGGGATATTTTGCTTTATTTTCCAAATATTCTTCAATTCTAAGTACTTGGTTATATTTTGCATTTCTGTCGCTTCTACATGTTGCACCCGTTTTCATTTGCCCTGTGCATAGTCCAACTGCTAAATCTGCGATAAATGTATCTTCAGTTTCTCCAGAACGATGTGATACCATTACATTAAAATTATTTTTAAAAGCCATTTTACATGCTTGAATTGCTTCTGTTAAGGAACCAATTTGATTAACTTTTAGCAATAATGCGCTACCAGCACCCTCTTTTATGGCTTTTTCCAGAATTTTAATATTTGTAACTGTCAGATCATCATCAACAATCTGAATTGAATTTCCTGCTTCTTTAGTTATTTTTGCAAAACCTCCGAAAGCTTTTTCATCAAAAGGATCTTCAATGGAGATTAAGGGATAATCTTTTATTAAATCTAAATAATATTGGAGAAGATCATCTTCACTTAATTGTTTTCCATCAATGTTATATTTCCCATTTTCATAAAATTCACTTGCAGCGGCATCCATACCTAAATAGAAATCTTTTCCCATTTTGAATCCAGATTGCTCAATTGCTTCTATTATAATATCTAATGCCTCTCTGGTTTCTTTGAGATTTGGTGCAAAACCTCCTTCATCGCCCACATTCACAGCAGAAGGGCCATATTTTTGGCCTAGTAATTTTTTAAGCGTTTGATATACTTCCGATACATTTTGGATTGCTTTTGAAAATGAAGGTGCTCCTAAGGGTAAAACCATGAATTCTTGTATTGCGAGTTCATTTCCTGCGTGCTCGCCTCCATTAATAATATTACAACTGGGTAATGGTAATAAATAATTATCTGCTTTTTTTCCATAAGCAAGTTCGTGTAAATGTTCAAATAGAGGCTTCTCCTGAAGTATTGCAGCTAATTTTGCCGCAGCTAGAGAGACAGAAAGAATTGCATTAGCACCGAGTTTACTTTTATTTTCTGTTCCGTCAATATCAATCATTTCCTGGTCTAATTTATTTTGATCCCGAACATCCATCCCTACCAATTTTTTACCGAGAATCTCATTTACATTTGAGACGGCCTTAGTCACATGCTTCCCATGGAAAGCTTTTCCACCATCCCTTAATTCCAATGCTTCAGAAACTCCTGTTGATGCTCCTGATGGGACCGCTGCACGCCCAAAAATCTTTCCGGCATAAACATCTGTCTCAACGGTAGGATTTCCTCTTGAATCTAAAATCCAACGACTTTTAATTTTTGTAATTTTAAAATCTGTCATACTAAAATCATTTATTTTGTTATAATTGTTTATTAATAAAAAGTAAAGAAAATTTAATTCTTAATAATTTCTTTATATAAAATATTAATTAAACAATGAAAATCTTATGTCGATTGAAAACCGTCCTTGGGTGGAAAAGTATAGGCCTCGTTTATTAGACGACATAGTAAATCAAGAAGGTATCATTAAAAGGTTAAAGCAATTTGTCAAAGATAAATCTATGCCTCATTTAATTTTTGCCGGACCTGCAGGCACAGGTAAAACCACTTCTGCACTGGCTATGGTTAGGGAGCTTTACGGTAGGAGGATGGCGCCCAATACAACCTATTTGGAGTTAAATGCCAGTGATGCTAGGGGAATTATGGTAATAAGAACATATATTAAAGATTTCGCAAAATCGAAGCCACCTTCAGACATTCCTTTTAAAATTCTAATACTTGATGAGGCAGATAATATGACTCCTGATGCTCAACAAGCTTTAAGAAGGACTATGGAAAAGTATACAAAAAATTGTCGAATGATTCTGATTTGCAATTATTCAAATAAAATAATCCCTCCAATCCAGTCGAGATGCGTAGTTTTTAGGTTTACTGCTTTAAGTAATGAAGACATAAAAAAGAGATTAAAATACGTTGCTGAACGTGAAGGATTAATTATTGCTTCTGACGGTCTTAATGCATTAGTTGATATTTCACGAGGAGATTGCAGACGTGCAATTAATTATTTACAGTCATGCGGAACTATTTCTAAAAAAATTGATAGAGAGATAGTATTTCGAGTATCTGGTGAAGTTCCTCCCGAAAAAGTAGTTGAAATTTTAAAAACAGCATTGAGCGGGGAATTAAATTTTTCTATTAAATTGTTAAAAGATTTGATTAAAGAATACGGACTTTCCGGGAGAA
>CAZVTX010000229.1:0-6461 GCA_964629395.1 uncultured archaeon | reverse complement strand
GGACTACCCGGGTATCTAATCCGGTTCGCTCCCCTAGCTTTCGTCCCTCACCGTCAGGCGCGTTCCAGTCTGACGCCTTCGCCACTGGTGGTCCTACAGGGATTACAGGATTTCACCCCTACCCCTGTAGTACCTCAGACCTCTCCCGCCCTCTAGAATAGCAGTATTCCTAGCATACAGGTAGTTAAGCTACCTGATTTTACCAGGAACTTGCTAATCCGGCTACGGACGCTTTAAGCCCAATAATTATCCCGACCACTTGAAGAGCTGGTTTTACCGCGGCGGCTGGCACCAGCCTTGCCCTCTCCTTTCTAGTAGGGGATATTACTCACCTACCACAGTCCTAAAGAGGACACTTTGGGTGGCCCCGTCACACTTTCGTGTATTGCGGAGGTTTCGCGCCTGCTGCGCCTCGTAAGGCCTGGGTCGTTGTCTCAGTACCCATCTCGGGGCTCCCGCTCTCACGGCCCCTATCGATTATAGGCTTGGTGAGCCGTTACCTCACCAACTACCATAATCGACCACAATCCTATCCTATAGCGGGATAAGAACCATTTTTCTTATCCCCTTTCGTTGAATAACTTTTCCAAGCCTATTCAACTATGAAGGATTATCCTCAGTTTCGGGGCCTCATTATTAAATTTAATAATGCTGCTTTCCCGAGGTTATCCTTCTCTATAGGGTAAGTTGATCATGTGTTACTGAGCAGTTCGCCATGGGAACTTTAGGTATCCCATACGACTTGCATGGCTTAGTCCCACCCAAATAGCAGTCGGGTCCGGCAGGATCAACCGGAATTAATTGGAGGACATCGCAAGGCTTATAATATTTAAAGGAATATTTTACCTTCTTCGGTTATAATATAATTTATAACCACATATTTTATATCGCAACTCAGAAATAGCTCATCATATAAAGGTATATCCAAACTCAGAGCTAACGCCGGTTGAGATGCGAATAATTGCAATAATATAATATTATTCATATATTAAAAATTTTTGTATTGAGATTATTTTCTGAGAATTTAAAAAAATCGTAGTTTAAATTTTTTATTCTAAAATTAGAATTAATAAATGTTTAATTAGAAATTTGAGATAAAATGGAATTAAAAGATAAAATAAAATTACACTTAGACAAAATAAAACTAATAAAAGGAGTTGAAAATGCAGTACTCACTCAAAGAGATGGTAATCCAATTCAATCAACAGGAGTCTGGTTTTCGAAAGAGGAGATCTTCAATGTGAGTTCAGCAGCAAGTGCCATTTTTAATGTAGGAATCCATCTACATCCCGATGATATGAAATATATCTTAATTGAAGGAAAAAAAGCAAAAATCTTTATCGCACCATTAAATAATCCTCTCCACAAATCCTTAAATAGAATTTTAGAAAAGCAAGGAATATTAAATGACAATCACGAATTTTTTATTGCAATAACAACACAATCTAACGTAAATTTAGGGGGTATTATCCTTCAAACAAACGAATGCTTAAAAAAAATAAAAACTTCGCTAATAACATCCGGAGAATCATTTAAACCGCCTCTTATTGAATTTAACAAAAAAAAAGTAGATCAAATAATAAGTAGATTCAATTTAAAAGAACAAGAAGAAGATTATTTGAGATTAAATTCATTCTCTCTTAATTTTTCCGAGGAAATTTCATTAAATTTAAAAAAGATTCTCAATGATTTTTCTTTAGCTATACCCGATTTAAAATATGCATTCTTAACTATAGAGGGCGGATTTATTGCATCAAAAATTATAAAAAATGAATTAAATCATCTTAACTTAGATCAAATTTCTGCTATGAGTTATTCTTTATTCCAAACATCAAATCGATGTGCGTGGTTATTAAAAAAAATGTATACGCAAAATATTTTAATTGATTGTGAAGGTTCATTTCAATTTATATATGGATTAGGAAATGCAATATTTAATACTGAGATAGGTAAATCTAAACAGAGATTAGGCTTATTGCGGCTAATCTTACCTCAGTTTTCGAATAAGATAAGGAACTTAATTAAAAAGGCCTCAGAAATTCAGATAAATACGATTTTTGATGTTAAACGTTTATTGGGGGAATTAATAATAAAATAATAGGTGTTAAAAATAGATTTTTTTGAATATTTAGAAAAATTTAAAGGAAAAAATTTTCCACTGATTCTTTTTTGCTTATTAGATCGAATTCCAATTATAGTAATGGGAAAAGATCCTGAAGAGATCGATTTATTTTTAATTGAATTAACAGAACTTTTAGATTTTAGAAAAGAATTAGTTTATAATACAGATTTTATATCTTCTTCTGAATATCTGCTTTTAGTTCAAAATGAATCTATTGATTATCATTCCCAAAGAATTCAAATAAGATGTTCCCAGAAAATTTCATTTAAAGCATTAGAACTAATAGATTTTTTTGATTCATGGATTATAGGATTTACTTATAACAATAAAAAGGAATTGGAGAAAATAGAAAAAATAATAGATAAAAAAATAAAAAATTATTTAAAGATTTTAATACATTTAAATGATTTTTCCATATTTTTAAAGGGTTTTAATATTAAAAATTTAGATTTAAGTTTTGAAAAATATATTTTTAAAAAGATTTCCCAAGATACAGAAAAGGCGATAAATCGAATGAAAAGGGTTGTATCTGAAAAAATATATAATTCAAATATACAAAATGATATTGTTTTAACCTTGTTAGATTTTGAAAATGAAAAAAAAGAAGTAAAAAAAAATATTTTTAGAAAAGAACTTCATAATTTTTATTCCGCAGCTAAAGGTGCATTTTTTATCCTTTCAAGATTGAATTTATTACATAAATTCGATTTAAATACTCAAATTGGAGGAAAAACTCTTTTAGAAACAATTGATTATAAGAATGCTAATATTGAACGATTAATTTCATTTATTAGAAAAGAATGGGGCGAAGATTTTTCAAATATTGTTGAAAATGGTAAAAAAATTTCAATAGGAGATAAAATAACATCTATGTGGGGATAAAAAATGATTTTAAATTATGATAATAAGACAATTCAAATAAAAATTGTATATTATGGCCCTGCTATGTCCGGAAAAACAACAAGCATTAAGTACCTATTTTCTTATTTTGGCAAAGAAAAAGAATTAACATCTATTGAAAGTACAATAGGAAGAACTCTTTTTTTCGATTTTGGAGTTTTAAAATTTGAAGGATCAGAATGGATACTAAAATTTTTAATATATTCTGCAACAGGGCAAGACTTCTATGCCAGTACGCGTCCCGCAACTTTAAGGGGTGTAGATGGAATTATTTTTATTTTAGATTCACATATTGAATCTATAGAATATAATCAAAAATCATGGGAGGAATTAAAGAGTCTTTTTGGTGAAGAAATTTTTAATATCCCTATAATTTTCTCATTAAATAAATATGATATTGAAGATGATAAAAAACTGGATTTAAAAGATTTACAAGAATTTATAGAATTATCTAATTTTAAAAATTATTCTTTCAATAAAACAATCGCTATAAAAGGAATAGGTGTTTTTGAAGCTTTTGAAAAATTAATCTCTTTTATCTTTCCAAACCTTAAACTCCGAAATTGTTAAATATTTTCTATTTTTTCATACATATTTTTAGATAATCTTTTAATATATCCTTGTAAAAAAAATTGTTTTAAAATATTTCTTGCTTCTCGAACATTAATTGCATCTATTCCAGCGATACTCATAAATTGAAATATTGAAAATTGTTTTGGTAAATTTTCTTTAATCTTACTATACAATCCCATAATTATCAACTCATTTTTTTATTAATAATCTTAAATAAAATTTAATTTTTATTAAAATATAAGAGTAAGATTTAAAGGAGGCTATTCTAATCCTCAAAGTAACTATAAGATCTCATACCCAATAGGGGTCGTCCTTGTCTAGTTTTTTCATAGGATTTTTATAACCTCTTCGATTTGAAAAATTACTTTTATAAAAATATTTAGAATTTTAAAATTTTTAATCATGCTTTAATTTTTTTGTTTTTTTATCATAATTCGATTTAATCCTTTTAATAGAGCTAAAACAGAGCTCATTACAATATCTTCATGAGTAGCACTGGATTTTACAATATGATTGGTATCTAAATCCATAACTTCAATAGAGACATGCCCTAATGCTTCAGTCCCACCTGTAACTGCATCAATATTAAAATCTAAAAGCTGTATTCTACTCATGGGCTCAAAGCATTTTACAATCGCCTTAACAGAAGCATCAACCGGCCCAACTCCTATAGATGATGCAATACGTTCAGTATAATTACCATTATTTTTTATTTTTAATCGAACTGTTGCTGTTGGCGTTATTGATCCCGTTAAAACGGTTAATTCTTCAAGAATTATGAATTGTTCTTCTTTGGGAAGTGTTCCTAGAACATCCTTAACGATTGCTAAAAAATCTTCTTCAGAAACCTCATGACCTTTATCTCCAATTCTTTTTACGTTTTCCATTATTTCTTTAAATTGCTCTTCAGTTGTATTTATACCTAAATCTTTTAACTTGGCTTTTAATGCATGTGTACCAGTATGTTTTCCAAGCTTTATTGAATGTTTAATTATATCCTCAACGTTATCAGAACGATTAATACCAATAAGTTCAGGGGTTATGGGTTCATATGTTCTTGCATTTTTAATCATTGCATGTGCATGAATTCCAGATTCATGAGCAAAAGCATTTTGACCAATTAGAGGCTTTAAGCGACCAATTTTAATTTTTCCCCCACAATAACTCTCAACTAACTTGGCTGTCGGAAAGATTCTTTTTAGATTAATATTCATTGGAAGCCCATAAAGAGCATAAAGCGCCATGGCAGTTTCTTCAAACGAAGCATTCCCCGCTCTTTCACCCAAACCCATTATAGTAGTTTGCGCTTCAGCAGCACCATTTTCAAATCCTGCGATTGTATTAGCGACCGCTAACCCAAAATCATTATGACAATGTACAGCAATTCGAATATCCTTCGGAATAACTTGTTTTACACATTTCACAATATAGCCAAAAGCTTGTGGTGTAATTGTCCCTACGGTATCAGGGATGTTAATTCGTGTTGCACCATTCTCTATAGCTGTTAAATAGGCTTTTAATAAAAAATTTAAATCAGTTCTAGTAGCATCTTCAGCAGAAAATAAAACAATAGAATAATGTTGTTTTGCATAATTAACCATTTCAGTAATTTGGTTTAAGACTTCCTCTCGCGTTATTTGAAGTTTAGATTTTAAATGCAAATCAGAGGTTGCAATAAATACATGAATACTGTCCATATCTGCCTCAATAACTCGATCGATATCTTTTTTATTTAATCTCGCTAAACCCATTATTTCCATAGAGAGCCCTAATCTTGAGATTTCTTTACAAGCTTTAAAATCACCTTCAGAAGTAATTGGAAAACCAGCCTCTAAAATATCAATCCCTAAATCATTTAACGCCCTTGCGATTGATAATTTTTCTTCCAATGTAAAACTAAGCCCCGGTGTTTGCTCACCATCTCTTAGGGTTGTATCAAAAAAATAAGCTTTTTTTGGTAAATCTAATGAAGATTTAATTTTTTCCATTATTCCTGAGACATATATCATTTCTTTTTTTTTCATTCCTACTTCACCTAAATACTTTTGATATCTACTTAATAATCTCTCTTTAAGAGAATTAAATCTCTATAAAAGAGAGATGTTTTTATAAAAGTAATAAATTTAAATTCAAACGATAAACTAATCTAATAGGAAGAATTGAAGATTTATGTTGTATATCTTTCTTTATAAAACAGAAGATTTTCATTTTTTTCCTAAAAGATTAGTTTTATGTAAAAAAAAAGATTACAAATTTATTAAAATTTTTGATAATACTTTTAAAATAATGAAAGTTAGCTTCATTTTATAATTTATTTAACCAAAAATTTTTACGATTCTAATGAAATCTAATTTTATTTTTAGAAATTCAGACTAAATCTTATATTTTATGTATGGTTAAAAACATATTTCAATTGATTTTAGCTAAATAGAGAATAATGATTAATTAGTTTATAAAAAAATATTCTATACAAAAAATATAAGAATTTATCGAAATTCAATAAAAATATAAAAATTAGAATATATAATCATAGTGATTCTGATTATTTTCAATTAAAGTTTTCTATATATTTTTATATTTTTCAGAGATCATTTTATCATAATCTTCTTATCAAAAAATAAATAAAGAAAGGCTTTTAAATAAATAAGATTTATACAATATTCTTTTAATAATTTTTAATATAAATATAATAATTATTTTTTGTCTCAAATTAATCCTTTCTAAGATTTACTTAAAAAAAAGAATGGAAATATCTATTCTAAATTGAAGATTTTAAATATAATAATTAAAATTTTTACTAAAAATTATTTAAAATTCTTAAGTTTCTAAGTTATTGATTTTTCTTTAAATTTTTTATTAACCGCTA
>CAZVTX010000228.1:4930-6465 GCA_964629395.1 uncultured archaeon | reverse complement strand
ATTGATGAATAGGATAATCGCATATATAAAATTTTTAGAAAAAAGTTAAAAATTCATTTGATTCCTTAATATCTTTATAATAAAATAAATGGCTTTTACAATTACAATCTGAGCTGCCAAATTTATTAATATAGCCATCGGCAGTTTTCTCTAATGCAATTGCGATTTCGCATTCAATCTTTTGAATAATAGGAAAAAAATAGATTCGTATAATATTAGCTTCTTTATTTGCTAAAAGATAATCTATATGCCAATGATTTTTTTTTAATTTTGGCGACAATAAGTGCCGTCTTACACGGTTTATTAAAGTTGAGCTGCCTTTATTTCCCAGAGCAGATCCTACATAAAAATAAAAACCTTTTTTAAAAAGGATTTTTCCTAAAGCGCCTATTTTTGAATTAAAATTATTTGAAATATATATAACGAGGATATAAGCGCCTTTCATTTTTTTATATTTCTATTTACGAAGCTTTAATTTTAAGACATTCGATATTGTCTTAATTAATATATTAATTGACTGAAATGTTGGGATATTTAATTTTTCCTCTAATTCTTCCCGCCATTTGAGAATTAATTTTTTATCTCCGCCAAAAAATCCCATATAAATAGGAATTTGATATTTATCCCCCATCTCCTTTAATTTACTCCAATCAAATTCAGTTTCTTTTATACCTGTAATTAAATATATTAATGCATCATATTGACCTTTTTGCTCTAATAGAATTTCTCCTGCCTTAATATATGCCTCATTAGGTCCAACATACTCTACTGCAGCCCAAATATCAAGAGGATTATAAACATCGTCCCAAGCAAATTTAGGAAAGATTTCAATCATTTTATTTTTCTGTTCTTCCATCATTGGAGGTAATTCAAGTCCATATTTTTCAGCAAGATCGCAAGTTAAAACCGTTCCTGCTCCAGAAATAGATATTACTGCAATCTTATTACCTTTAGGAATTGGTTGAGATAATAGAAGCTTGGCGGTCGTAAACATCTCGAAAAAATCATCCACCGTTATTATTCCGAGTTGTTTACATAATGCTTCAATTATTCTATAATTTCCCGCAAGAGATTTTGTGTGAGAGATTATTGCCCTTTTACCTTTTTCTGTTTTTCCTGACTTTAAAAGAATTATCGGTTTTTCTTTAGCTATTCTTTCACACAATTTTTTAAATCTTTGTCCTTCTTTGATATCCTCTAAATACATAGCAATAACATCGGTATATGGATCTTCTGCATATAATTCGAGGATATCAGATTCATTTACATCAAATTTATTTCCAATTGCCGCAATTTTAGCGATACCAATTTCATGAATGTAATTTTGTCCCTGCAAAATTCCCGATAATGTTAATCCGGTCTGTGAAATTACCGATAGATTTTTTTCTTTCAATCCGGGCGTTTTATCAAAGTAGATAAGAGATGTTATTAAATCAGGTTTATCTTTATTTGCACAATAAAAACCAATAGAATTTGGTCCTAAAATTCTGGTCTTACCCGAATCTTTTAGTTTTTGTTTAATTTTTTCAACTCTT
>CAZVTX010000228.1:0-4920 GCA_964629395.1 uncultured archaeon | reverse complement strand
TTTATTTCGTCATTCTCGCCTTTTAAATATAGATCCCCAGATTCTATAATAATTGTTTTTACGCCAAAGTCAATTAATTCTTCTAAAGCATCGAGAACAAATTCCACGGGAAGGATAATTATTCCTAAATCAATCTCATTTATAGGAATATCTTTTAAATTTTTATAACATTTAATTCCGTATAATTCTTCGTGTTTAGGATGTATAATATATACATTCTCTCTTGTATAATTAAGAATATTCTTTAAAACATGATTTCCACTTTTTCTCTCATCCTTAGAAGCTCCAATAATAAGAATAGATTTAGGATCGAAAAAATTATGCATAATTACATTAAATTATAGATAATTTTATTATTTTTTGGTTAAAAATAAAATATGTTTTTAACTTCTTCTACCATTTCTTTACCTTGTTTATTAATATCAATTAAAATTTCTCTTAAAACATCATTAATTTCAATACCTTTTAATTCACATGCAATATAAAGTAATGAAATTATTTCTTTTGCTAAATTTCTAAATGTTTTAATATCATTTATAGGAATTCTTATTCCAAGAGCCTTAAGATCCATATGAGTTTCTTTTTCTTGCTGCCGAATTGTAATTAAAATATCATTTTTACGTCCTTTCCATTCTTCCGTAATAGCCCTAATCGAAAGTAAATAACGTTTAGTAGGGCTCCCAATACCTAAAATATCCTTAGCAAATTTGAGCGGCTCTGAATTACGTATAGTTTTTAAGCCAAATGTTCTATTTATTTTATTTGACTTGTCCATTTTCAATTTAAGTTGAGAAATCTCATTAGCTAATTGTTCAATTTTAAGCGACATTTTTTCAAATTTAGCCAGAAATGTTTCCTTATCTATAATATCTTCGCAATTTTCATTAATAATAAACCACCTTTTATATTAGCATATTTTTACTTGATTCACTTTTATAAAAAAATAATTATTAAAGGATTAATCTATGATGAATTAATGATTTCCTTTAAAATTTAGAGATGATAAATAAAAATTAAAAAAAGAAATATATCGTAGATTTCATATAGAAATTATTTCTGTAAAGGTGCTCCACATTTTCTGCAAAAATTATTCTTTTCATCATTCGGAGTCCCACATTTACTACAATAAACGGCACCTTCAACGATTTGACCTCTTTGGAGTTCCGCAAGTTCTTCGGGTTTAGCTTTCCCTTTCGCAATTTTCTTTTTTAATTTCGCTTCTTTTTTCTGTTTTTTCCATTCTTTTTTCAATTTACCATAGCGAACAATACCAATAAGTCCCAATATAAAAAACAGCGGAACATATAATATAAACATCGCAACTGCTTTAAGTTCAGATACTCCCATATTTGGTAAACTATTCGCAAACTCATAGGCAACTTTAGAGAAAATTAACCATAAAATCACCGAATCGGATTTTAATCCCTTAAGAAGCGGAATTTTCTTCATGGCATTTGTTATCGGCTCACTTTTAGCAATTAAACTGCCAATAGTTCCGAGCACCAGATATAAGTCGAAAACGTATAATGCAATTTGAAGCGGAAGCGGCAATCCATAAGTTCCTCCCGTGCTTCCACCTCCTGCTTTGGTAAATGCTTTAATCATAAGGTATATTGCATATATTCCTACCCAAAAATAAAAGATGCCTAACCACGCATTAAATCTACCGAGAAGCAAATATAATGCAGAGATACCGAGTAATACAATCATTAAAATAATCATAATCCACGGAATAAATGCCATAAAATTAGCAATATTCTCTGATTTTAATGCCCAAACGGTTCCTACACCTGCAAACAATAACATTAAAATAGCTGATAAAAATAAGCCACCAAGTAATACAGATAATCTCGCAATTGAATTAAACGGAAATGGCCATTTGTAAAGCTTTTCATCAAATTCAACTCCTTTTTTGTAACAATTAAGCATAATGAATAAAGATGTTATAAAGATGTATGTCATTATTGAAATAATTAAAATCAAAAATATGAGATACACTGCTATACCGATAAATATAAGGATAAAAATACCGGAAACTATGGCATACTTCAAGAACATTTTAACCGATAATTCTTCCTTTAAATCTTTACGAAAAACGAATGAAATAACAAAGAGAATCAAACAAAAGCCGATTAAAGGGATATAAAGAATAACATTTATTTCTACAATAGGATTGAATGATGCGATTGTGAAGTCGATGATGAACCATATTATAATAATTAAATATAATCGATATTCCTTTTTTCCTAATACAGAAAGGTCTTTTAATCCCATTTCGATAATACCTCAAAATATTGTTATAATCTTAATTAGATTTATTGTATTTAATATTTTGTTAATAAAATTAAGATTAAATTCATAAAAAAGACAATAATAAGGATATAATTTGATTTAATACAAAAAAATTTATATACAAAATTATCTTGAGAATTATAATAAATTAAAGATATATAGATATATATATTCTCTATATCTATCCTTTAAAAATAAAAAATAAAATAATAAAAGGCGCTTCATATGATTGATTCGGGTTCTTTTTCAGGAGGTACTAAATACAAGCTTTGGAAAGAATCGTCTATGGGGCGCCATGATCTATATAATTTTGAATCTAAAATAGATTACAGTATAGGTAAATCAGACAAAAAGAAAACCGTTTATTTTTTAGACACATACTTTTTTATTCCGAAATCTCTTCAAATAAATAAAGAAACATACAGTAAAGAACAATTTTTTTCAGATTTAAATAATCGCATACGCTTTAAAACACCTAAAATGACAATCAAGGGATTGGTTGATGATAAAAATGATTTATCACCAATTAATACAATAATGAAGAATCTTAAATTGCTTGAATTTGGAAATTTATCGAAAAAAATATTAATTCAAATCCGAAGAGAATTAAGATTATTAGCGTGTATTATTAAGGCTTCTTTAAGGGATACGTTATATCCGGTTATTAAAGAAAACGATGGAGGTATCGGACGTGAAGATAGAATTCAATTAATAATATCTACATTAAATCATATAGAAAAGCTTCAAGAAAAAATCAAACATTTAAGAAAACGATTTTTAATTGTACAAATTCCGGAAAAAGTAAAAGAATCATTCCAATTATCGAGCGAATATATAAGTTATCAAATAGAATTATGGATGACAATTATTTTAAATATGTTTGAAAAAGAGCTTGATGGAGAAACAAGAAAGAGAATAATAAAAATAATTGAATATGAGCAGAATTATAAGGAAACAATTAAAAGTAGATTAATTCTGAGTAATGAATCAGATAATGAAGGATATTCTTATTGGGAGGGTATTCTTAAAAAATATGTTCAGAGTGTGCTATATTTAGAAAAAAAGACGAAAGATCCTAAATCAACATCTTTAGAAATTTTATATTCCATTGCTGCGGGTGTTGCTATGTTCTTTTCCCTCTTTTTAGGCTTTTTAATACTTCAAGGTATGGAGCAATATTCTATTTCTTTTTTAATTACGGCCGTCGTTATTTATATGTTAAAAGATCGAATAAAAGATAATGTAAGAACGATTTCAAATAAGGCAGTAGGATTATTTTTTCCTGATAGAAGAACCGAAATTGTAGATGGATTTAATGAAGAATTAATTGGAGAGAGTGTAGAAAAGGTTAATTTTATTCCTAAAGAAAAGGTTCCTCCCGAAATCTTGCAAATTAGAAGGGCGAGTAATATTACCCAAATTGAGGAGAAAGGAAAACCTGAAGATATCATATTATATCGAAAAAAAATTGTATTATTTAATAGAAAAATTGAGGAATATCATCGAAGGCGTAAGGAATTTTCTGATGTTATGCGTTTTAATATTAAACAATTTCTAAGATATACCGATGATCCTATTCAAAAATCGGTATTTTGGAATAAAGAAACCAGGACTTTAGAGGATGTTTTAATTTCTAAAGTTTATCATCTAAATGTTATTTTTCGATTGACTGCATTTAAAGATAAAAAAATAAAAAATGTTTTTTATAAGAAATTCCGTGTTATTTTAGACCAAAACGGTATTAAACGAGTTGAAATTCCAAGCATTTCTCTTTAATGAAATTTTACAAATAAAATTAAAACTAGTTTTTATTAGTAAAAAGATTACATATAGTAATAATTATGTCGATAAATCTAAATTGGCAAGGAAAAAAGGACATATTTGATAATTTAAATTCTTTAAAGAAAGAATATCAAAATTATTTTGATATTGTTAAGTATAGCTACTTTATTGAAAATTCTTACGAATTAAGGCCAAATAAATGGAGAAATAAACTTTTTTGGGGGGATAATTTTAAAGTTTTATGTAATTTATTAAATAATTTCGAGGGGAAGATTGATTTAATTTATATTGATCCTCCTTTTTATTCGGGAGTTAATTATAAAATTAATATTCAAGAAAATGGAAAAATCTATGAAGACATAGCTTATTTTGATTGTTGGAATGGAAATTTAGATTCCTATTTACAAATGCTTTATGAATGTTTCATTTTATTCAGAGAGTTATTATCTGAAAAAGGTTTACTTTTTGTTCATCTGGATTGGCATGCATCACATTATATTCGTTTAATTTTGGATGAAATTTTTGGATCTGAAAGATTTATCAATAATATTGTTTGGTATTATTATAATAAATATTCTGCCGGTAAAAAGGCACTTCCAAGAGCTCATGATGATATTTTAGTTTATTCAAAGACGGATAAATATTATTTAAATGAAATTAGAATACCAAGAGATAAACCAATAAAACAATTAAAAAGGGTTTCTGTAAATGGTGTTTTAAAGAATGCGAAAGATGCTAACGGCAAAGTCATTTACAGAATCGTGAAAGATAAAAAAATAGACGATGTTTGGATAATCCCTTGCATGCAACCAGCATCAAAGGAATGGACGGGATATCCAACTCAAA
>CAZVTX010000227.1:0-6466 GCA_964629395.1 uncultured archaeon | reverse complement strand
ATTTTTTGTCAAGTATCGCTTGACTTGTCAACCACTAATTTACATATATGAATTTGACTATTTAAATGTTGCGATCTATCATTTAAATCCCATTTTGATCCCATGTCTAAATAGAATAAGAAAAGACGCCTTGATTTCCAAGATTTAAAAAAGATAAAAATAACAAATAAAAATAATAAAAAATAAAAATCTAAACTTAAGATCAAAAATATCTCTAATTTTCGTCTTTTTCCCTTTTAAATTTTTCAAATATTTTTCCCCAATCCACATAAACGAGTAAAAATATTACTACAATCGTTCCTACCCACATTACGGTACTTCTTATAATATCTGCAACGGTACTGGCCGGAATAACTCCCGCTTTGGCTGCTTCAAGATCTATCCCGTATAAATCCAAAAATGTATCACCAATCGGTGTGCCCATCAACCAAATAGGAATTGCACTACAAAGAAAACATAATACAAATTTACCCAAAAAACACCAAATAAGAGTTTTCCACAGTTTATATTGAGCAAGTCCGAGAACTATTAGGAAAGCATCATCGGGTAATGGAGTAGCTGCAAATATAAAGATTAATAACGGAGCCCAACCGCGGTCAACATATCCTTTCATTCTCTCCATTTTTTCAGAGTCTTGTAATAATTCTTGTGAACCTCTACCAATTAACCATGCGGAAACCTCACCTATACCCGCACCTAAGCCTGCAACGAGACCTAAGAGGACGGGGTTAACCCCTGGAACGACAACAGAAATAACAATAATTGCAATTGTATAAGGAACGGGAAATATTACGGTAAAATTACCGAATATGCTAATTACAAACACTCCAAGATATATTCCCATATCTCCATAATGATAATAATACCATAACGCAGTGTTTGCTAACCATTGACCAAAATTGATACCGCTTATTCCTATGAAAATAAAAAATATAATTAATGCCGCAATGAAGATAAGCCCACCAAATTTCTCTAAAAATGATTTTTCTTTATTGGCGTTTTTCTGACTTATATCTTCTGCAATTTTATCAGAACTCATTATTATCTCTTAATTAAAATCCTTTAGAATTACTAAAAAGAAAGTTTCAAGACTTTTAAAATATTAGAATATGAATTCAATTCGATTTTAATTTAATAAATCCGCTATTTTCATGTATTGTAAAGAATTCATTTAAAATAGCTTAAAATTTAAAAATATGATTAAAATAAGAGAGAAAAATGAATATTTAATATATTTTTTATTGTTGCTTATTTTCCCATTCAAAATCGAGTTTAATAAATTTTCGTATGTAGATATATCCGATAATTAAGACTGCAGAACACCAAACACCCCATAGAATGTAGCCCCAAGAAAAGTTTTTACCCGGAACATTAGGTAAACTCAATAATGCACCTGTCATAATGAGAGCAATCGCTTGGAAAATATTTAATAATATATTAGGGAATCCGGCATATAATCCAGCTTTCATCTCATCTAAATCGCCTCTCCTTTTAGCATCTTCGGCCAAATCAGCGTACCATATGTATGGGAATAAATACCAGCCTCCTAAGGCAGCAGCCACACCTAATACGTAAGCGATAGCGACTCCAAAAGGGATCCCCCCAGGAATTAATCCAATGAATGAGAAAGGTAAAATTACTGCACCTAAAATAAAAATTAATGAAATTGTGTTTTTCTTCCCTAATTTATCTATTAATGCTTTCCATGTGAAAAGAAAGATAATAATTCCTAAAAATAAGACACCAGCTGCAATATATAAATAATTTCCCCCAAAACCAAGAACTTCTGTTGTAAAAGGAAAGAGAATCGGCGTTACCATACCCCAAGCAAGAAAGGCAATCCCTTGCAATAAGCATACAAGCATAAAATTTCTATCTTTAAATAACATCTTTAAATCTTCTATTATATTGGTGGGTAATTCTTTAGTTTGCTCAACGGGTAAAAGATAAGCACATAGATGGTATAATATAATAATAGAAATCCCGAAAGCGATAGTTGTACCCGTAAATACACTTGGAATAATACCTTTTGATGTATATTGATCTCTCATTATCGGAATTACTACAAATACAAAAACGGTTCCAACACCGGTGCCCAAAAAACCAAATAAATTTTGAAATGCAGATGCTTTTGGTCTTTCCTTAACTTCAAATTGTTCCGCTACCCAAGATTGATATGGAGTCGTCAAACCTCCGTACATAAATTGAAATAAGAAATCGAATGTTAAAAGCCACCAAAATAGATCCATCATGCTCGGTGAATGTAGAAATAAAGGCGGTGCCATTAACATTATAAATATAATCCCTAATATAGGAGCACCTATTAACATATATGGCTTACGCTTTCCAATTTTAGTTTTTGTCTTATCCGAAAGCCATCCTAATAGAAATTGTGAAGCCGCAATAGCCAATTTTCCCATACCTAAAGCAAAGCCAACTAAAAATTCATCAACACCATATGTCAGCATATACAAACTGAGTAGACCTATATCAACGATACCTAATACAATTGATGTACTCGCTCTAGGCATACCGTAAATAATGAATTTTGATAAGGGAGTTTCTTTTCTCGTTTCTGTCATTAAAATTACCTAAAATTTTTTTTATTATATTGAGAATATTGTTTTTTGTTATTTAATAAGATTTTTAAAAAGAACAAATAATAATATTATTATATGACGGTTAAGGGGAGCAATGAAAATAATTTCAGTTCTAATTTTAAAAAGAAAATAACTTCGATATTATATTACAATTATTCTAAAACCAAATCAGCTTATTTATTTGCATTAGTCTTAATAATATTAAGCGGATTGAGCGGACTTGCTGCAATTTTTGAGACAGATATTACCCTTTATAGGCAATTCTATATTATTTTCTTTATTTTAAGCTTTATTGCAGGAATCTTATTTATAATTGAATATATTTTACGTTTATGGACAAGTGATACTAATCCTTATTACGAAAAAGTTGAGAATAAACATCTAAAATATGCCATAAGTCTTCTAGGAATTATTGATCTGGTTTGCGTTATTGCGTTTATCTTATACCTTATTTCCTTTATATTTCAGGATTTAGTAGATCTTACAAGAGTCTTGCGTTTATTCGCATTTTTAAAATTTATAAGATATTCTAAGTCCTTTGAGATAATATATTCCGTTATAAAGCGTAAAAAGGAAGATTTATTGATTACCTTGATGCTTTCACTTCTTTTATTATTTTTTGGTTCAATTTTTATTTATATTGCCGAACATAATGCGCAGCCCGATGTAATTACCAATCTTTTTAGTGCAATGTGGTTTACAGCCGTAAATTTATTTACAATAGGCTACGGAGAGATTGTACCGCTTACGCCATTTGGTAAAATTGTTTCGGCCATTATTTCGATTTTAGGAATAACATTATTTTTATTACCCGCAAGTGTTATCGGCTCTGGATTTATTGACGAGTTAAATGAGAGAAATCCTCATTTGGATGTATGTCCTAATTGTAATAAAGAATTGCCTAAAGATGCCTTTTTACGGGATATTTATAAAAAAACGAGAGGTAGGCGATCAAAATTTGTTACTCAAGCACTTGAATTAGAAAAAGCGAGTGTTCCAAAATTTTTAACTAAGCAGGAAAAATGTTATAATTTATTAGAATATCCATTTCCTAAAACTAAAGGACAAATAATAATATTTCTCTTTTTTGCAACTTTAATAACATTAAATGTATTGGCTATTATGGTAGAGACTAATCTTGAATTAGCTCAAGAGCTTAGACAAACACTTATAACCGTTTATATTTTATCTCTAATTGTTTTTACAATAGAATATTTCTTACGCTTATGGAGTTGTCCCGCATCGGAGAAAGAAGAATATGAGGATTCACTACAAGGCAGATTAAGATTTATGAAAAGTCCCATGGCTATTGCAGATTTACTTGTAATAATTGGTCTAATATTACTGCTAATTCCGGTCGAACTTGTTCCGGTAGGACGTGTCTTTTTCTTGGTTTTATTACTTTTCGTTGTGTTTAAAATAGGTCATTTCATAGATGTATTTCCCGTAGCAGGTTTAATTTTTAAAGATACTAAAAGAGAATTTTTTGGCGCAATTTTTATATGTATTATTTTTTTAATTTTTGCGTCTACAGCAATATATTTTGCAGAGAGAGATGCCCAACCCGATAAATTCACAAGTATTCCTGCAGCTCTATGGTTTGGAATTGCAACCTTTACTACTACGGGTTTTGGTGATATATACCCGGTAACCACACAAGGAAGGTTTATGACGGTTGCGTTTTCATTTTTAGGAGTGGCATTTTTTACACTTCCCGCGGGTATTCTCGGTTCAAGCTTTTTTAGCAGCATGAAGGAATATCGAATGCATAAAATATGTCCGAAGTGCGGATATATTATAAGCAGACCAAAACTTAGAAGAAAAGAATTTGCCTAAAAGATAAGATATAAAATAAATTATTTTTCTGCTTTTTCATTTTCTAACTTTTCTAATATTTCTCCTACATAATAAAAGCCAACTAAATTTCCTCTTTCTTGAAATTTTCTGGATACCAATAAAATTATTACATGTTCATTTTCATATAATACTCCTGCATCTACTGCAAATTTTACGGATTTTGCAATAATTGCTTCTGCATCCAGCGAGAAAAAGTTTATATCACTAAGATGAATGGGTTGAACTCCCCATAAAAGATTCATCTCTCTGGCAGTTCGTTTACTTGGAGTCATTGCGATTATAGGTAATGGAGGACGATATTTAGCAATCATTCTCGCACCATATCCGCCTGTGGTAATAACAAGGATTTTCCCTCTAAAATTTAATTCTTCCATTTCTTTGGCTAAAGAATGTATTGAATGTCCTAAAACTTGTGTATGCGTTAAACGATCTGAATCATATTGATCGGGAATTCTTGTTGGCATATGTAATCCTGCAGTATATGCTATTTTATTCATATATTTAACAGCTTCAATAGGATATTTTCCTACTGCTGTTTCGGCAGATAACATGACCGCATCTGTCCCATCCATAACCGCATTATAAACGTCATTAGCTTCAGCTCTGGTTGGAATGGGGTTTGTTATCATAGATTCTAACATTTGAGTTGCAACTATTACGGGTTTTCCTTCCTTATTACATTTATATATCATTTCTTTTTGTCTTAGGGGTACTTGATCGGGCTCAATTTCAACACCTAAATCACCTCGAGCAACCATGATGCCATCTGAAACTTCTAAAATATTGTCAAAATTTTCCAATGCAATAGGACGTTCTATTTTAGAAATTAATTTTATTTCACTATTCCCGTAATTTTCAAGAATTTTCTTAACATGAAGTACATCCTCCCCTGCTGAGACAAATGATATCGCTACATACTCGGGATTTAATTCTGCGATTAATTCTAAATCTTTAATATCCTTCTCCGTAGGAACCTTAGTCTTTAATTCACCCGAAGGGATATTCACCCCTTTTCTATTGCTTATAGGCCCTCCTGCCAAAACCTCTCCAATCAAATAATCTTTCTCAACCTTTTTTACCTGAATTTTTATTATTCCATCATTTACGTAAAAAACTTCCCCCTTTTTCATTGATTTTAAAAATCCGGGAAGCGGAATTGAAAATTGAGTATTATCTCCCAGAATTTCCTTTTCATACACTTTTACTTCTTGTCCGACTGCTAAATTATAAGCTTTATCCTCCTTAAATTGTCCAACTCTTATCTTAGGTCCTTGAATATCAGCAAGAATAGCAATATAATCATTAACTTCTCTTATTCTTTCAACTAATTCTCTTTTTTCTTCATGAGTCCCATGACTAAAATTCAATCTGAATACATCCACACCTGCTTCTATTAATTTTTTTAGCATTGTTTTAGAACTGGAAGCAGGCCCTAATGTGCTCACTATTTTAACCGTGTTTTCTTTAAGACTTTTAATATCTATCATAATAATACGATATTCAGTTTTAAATAATAATATTAATTATTATATTGCAATTATGCTTTAAAATTATCTTTTTTAATATATTTATAAATTAGAGATTTTTCGCATCTTTTTTAGAAATTTTGCTCTTAAGTTTAAAAGTTCATTTATTATAACATCATAATCATTAAGAGCAATTAATTCTTTTAAAGCAATAAGACTTAATCGATGCAATTTTGGAAAAAGAACATATTGAATTAATTTAGAACCAATTTCTTTCGATAAATCCCTTGCAAGGATCATTAAAAGGTCTGAACTTTGAGAAGCAAGTAATATCGCAATAAAATAACGCAATTTAGGCTCTTTTTGATTATTTTTAATAATAAATAAAAAAAGATTTTTAGAAATTTTATTAAGATTATATATTCTTTTAATTAAAAGTGGTTTTGAAATATTTACACCTCTCTCTGATATAGGCGGGAATTTTCCTTTAATTCTTTTTGCACTTTTTATTATTTCTTCAATATTATTCTGCATTGAGATTCA
>CAZVTX010000226.1:0-6503 GCA_964629395.1 uncultured archaeon | reverse complement strand
CCTGTACCACTTCCTGAAAATAAATCTAAAATTTTATCTCCTTTTTTAGAAAAATAATAATAAAAATTAGCATAAATTTGTCCAGGAATTCTTCCAGGATATTTAAATCCGAATCTATTATCACATTTATCGAAATCCCATATTGTATTTGAGCATATTTTTATTCCTTGTTGTTTTAAATTATATAATTCAGAAATCATAAATACTATATTTTTTTATTATTATCTTTAGAATTTAATTATAAAAAGGAGTTCTAAATGCATTGAAAAATAATAATCTTGAAAACTTAATTTATTAATAAGAAATTTAAATTAGTAAAAATCATCATTTAATTAATATGACTGTAACAAATAATTTTAATCAAAATCATAAAAAAGAAAATTCCAGTAAGAAATTAAATGAATTAGATGGAAATGAATGGTTAAGATATTCTATAAGTGTATGGGAAATTACAAAAACACCTGAAGAGAGAAAATTAGGTCATCCAGCTATATTCCCTTTAGAATTATGTAATAGAATAATAAAAATATTTACTAAACCTGGCGATATAGTTTTAGATCCATTTTTTGGTTCTGGTAGTACTTTAATTTCAGCTAAAAATAATAATAGAAAAGCTATTGGTTTTGAAATAAATAAGGAATATATTAAATTATTTAAAAATAGAATTAAGCAAACTAGTATTTCAGATTTTAATTTAAAAGAAAAAGATAAAAGGATAAATAGTATTAAAATTTTTAATAAAAATGCTAATTTAATTTCTGATTATTTACAACCTAATTCAATTGACTTATGTTTAACATCACCTCCATATTGGGATATTTTGAGAATGAAAAGAACTGCAGATTACAAAAATATTCGACCTTATTCTGATAATGATGAAGATTTAGGTAATATTGAGGATTATAATTTATTTTTATTGAAATTAAAAGAAATTTTTCAACAAATATATGATATATTAAAAGATAATAAATATTGTGTTATTGTTTTAATGGATATCCGTAAAAAGGATCAATTTTTCACATTTCATATTGATACAATTAATTTTATGAGAGATATTGGTTTTTATCTTGATGATATTATAATTTGGAATAGAAAAATGGAATATAATAATTTGAGACCCTTAGGATATCCTTATGTATTTAGGGTTAATAGAATACATGAATATATTTTATTATTCCAAAAAAGAATTAAAAAGAAAAAATGATTGATTATTTAGATGAAGATGTTGCATATCTATTAGGTATGCTAGTTGCTAGAGGCACTATTAGTGAACATAGAGGGCATTATACAATTTCAATAGAAATTCCTTATTCGTATATTCAGATTGATGATCCTCCTTATAATCCAAATGGGGATAGAAACGCTCTATTAGTAAGTATTGATGTTATAATAAATCGCATGACTGAATTAACAATGAATACTCCGACTAAGCGCCCAGGAGAAAATAGTGTTTCAATCATTTTTGAAATACCGAGAAGAACCATCTTTATTAGGGATCTACAAATGCTTTTAGAAAATAAAAAAGATTATACGGAATTTTTAATCCCTAAAGAAATATTTAATACTACAATAGATATTAAAAAAGAATTTATAAGAGGTTTTGTAGATGTTAATGGAAAAGTGAGAAAAAGTAATGCTTATTTCAATAGAGAGCATAGAATTTATATAGATATATTAAATAAGAATTGGAAATTACCTATTCAATTATGCGATTTACTCCAAAATCATCTTAATATCCCTGTTCAAACTATAACATGGGGGCATCCTAATTTAAGAAATAAGCCGAATGAAAAATGGGCAAAAAGAGAACACCAAATTAAAATATTTAATAACTGTTTTAAAGAAATTGGTTTTTATATTGAACATAAAAATAAAAAATTTTTAGAATTTGCTAAAGAAAACGAGAAAAAAGGTGTTGTATGTAAAAAATGTGATCCATTGATTAAAATGCAGAGAAAAATACAAAAAAATCCTCCTCATATTGATGAAAATAATGTTGAATTGCCAAAAGAGATAAGAGGTAAACATTATGATACCTATTGGCAAATTTGTCGAGATTTGGGGTGCAAAAAATTCAATAATATCAATCTTAATCATTTTGTTAAAAATTAAAAATCAAATAAAGGTTTTCCAGGATATATATAATTATAATCGATATCATTTTTATCATCATCCCATTTACAAATTTTTAATTGTTTATTTATTTCATAATTTAGAATATCAAATCTTCTATAAGTATCAAATAAAATTCTTACGGGATCACTAATCCATTTAGGCGATAATATTAAAGAAAGTAATGGTTTTGCCACTCTACTATAGCCTAATAATTGAGATATATCTTTTAGGCTAATTTTTTTATTTTTCACTTCTACAAAAATAAATTCTAAACCTTGATTATCCATGATAATACCTAATATATCTATTTTTATTTGGTAAGTTGGATAATCCGATCTATAAGAGGTTAAATTTTTATTTTGGATAAATTTACTTAAATAAATCTGTGAAGTATCAAATGTATCAATCTTTTTTCCTGGAAATCTACTTTTTAAAAGGTTTTTTAACCATTCTCTTATTGTAGGATAATAATCTTTTTCTTTTTTTAAATTCATTATATCATCTTCTTAAATAAATATATAAAAAAAATTAAAATTAACATTAGATTTAAAGATATAATGTTTATAAAATTTGTAATTCTTAATATCTTAAGCTTAAATCTTTATAATGAATGTATAATATTGATTTTCTTTTTAATTTTAATGATTTTCATTATATCCGTGATTGTTATTTTAATCGGATATAAACGTCTCTTATTATTATTATTTTTAATTATCTTAATTATTACGTTAATTTTTCAATTAATTTTATATGTTTTTTCGATTGGTAATAAAGATTCAATTGATTATCTAATATTATCTCTTGATTTTTTTGTATTAATTAGCATTTTTGTTTTAAGCAGTACCTTTATTTTGATTATTTTAAGAAAAATTGATTTCATAAAGTTCGGGGATAAACCTCCTTTACCTAAGCATGTTATGAATCTCAGAATTACGCTTGCTGCCGCTAAAGTTTTGATAAATCGTTTGGGCCTAAAAGAAACTTTTAATTTAGTTAAAGAACTTAAAAAAGAAAAGAAAAAAGGCGAACCATGGAAAGGAATACTGGAACCAAAAGATAATAAGGATAGAGAATCAAGAGAATTAATTGGTGATGCAATAATCCTTTATCGCCTTCTAAAAAAGGATTATGGAAATGAAAAAGCAAGAGAAATAATTAGCGATGTTATATTTAACTCCTCAATTGCACAGCTTTATTCTTTAATTCCCATTATGAAAAAGGAAGATATAGAAGCGAAATCAACTGAAGAAAGAGAAAAATTATTCACTGAGATTGTTAATAAATTTCCTAATGCTGATTGGGAGTTAATAGAATCGTCAGAAAGAAAATTTTCTTATAAAATAACGAGATGTAGATTGTACGAATTGGTAAATGAACTCGGATATCCTGAATTGTCAGATGTTTTCTGTAAGGGAGATGAGGTTTATTTTCAGAGATTCCAGAAAGACATTAATCTCAATCGTCCAAAAACTATTGGAGGAGGTGATGATTGTTGCGAGTTTATCTTCTCATTAAAATAAAATTTTAAATATAGTGCAATTTATCTAAAAACAAGAATTAAATTTGATGATTTAGAAAGATTATAATGAGTATAAAAACATTAAACGAATTTATTAAATCTATCCCGCAATTTCCTGAAGATCAATTAAATATAACGGATGCTTCTTTAAAACTTTTAAAAACCGTTTATTCTAAGGCGATTAATTTCCCTAAAGAATTATTAAATGGACCTTTAAAATTGCCTTTAATTGTTAGCTATCATCCAAAGGCCTCTCTTTTAAACAATAATATTCATGAAACTTTCTTAGCGGTAAAAGTAGCCGAAAAATTAGATATGATACCCCTCTGGATTCCGTATATTTATGATACGGGTTTTAAAAGTGCGGAACATAAAATAAGGCGTCCTACATATGTATATTTTGAGGGTAAGCATATTCCAATAAGGACATCTGCAGCAATTAGGGGTAATATTATGGCGACTGAGAAACCACTAAGTGAAAAAGAAATAAAGAGTTTTTTTAGGGAATTGGGCAAATATCTCAATGCTACGCTAACGGGTTTAAAAACATTATTAAATAAGTTTAATTTCGGACATTTTCTTTTTGATTTGAAGAAAAAAATGGCTCTATTCAATAAAAAATCAATCAATAAAATCTTAAACGATTTAGAAAAATTATGGCTCGATGCGATAAAAAATTCTAAGAAACTCGATGAATCGCTTACAAGAATTTCAGTGGCAATGTTTAAAGTGTTTGGTATTGATATTGGGGCAGTATTTATGGACGATATCTTAGTTGATCTTGTGCAGGAGATTTTTGAAGAAATTCTAAAAACGTCTTCCGTAAAAAAGGATCCTTCGCTTTTAGAAGATTTATTTTTAGCTTATAATTTAGAGTCCCGTGAAAGAACACCTATATTATATGCAGGTGAAGGAAAATTTCTTGCCTATGATGATAATGCTGTGCGGGTATTTGATGGAAATTTAAGTGATTTGCTTGCAGGTTTAAAAAATCATAAGGTTTTGCCAACTGGCAACTTAATTATGGTTCTCTTTACCGCAATTGGATGCAAATTGGTGCTTGGAGGCCCTCATACTATGGAATATTATCCAAATTACTTTGAAAAAGCCCATTCTTTATTAAAAGATACGCCGTTTAATTCAAAAATGACACTTTTCTCATACGGCGATGTGAGGTTTATCGATTTAAGAAATATGACCGATATTATGTCCGCAGCAAGGGTTTTTGATAAAGTAGGTTCAAGAAATTATATTCAAAAGGGAAAATTTACAATACCTCATGATATTATAGATCATCTTAATTTTATTGCTGGAGCAGAGAACGTTCCACATGAATATAATGAAATTTTAAATGAAATTATTGCAAATCAAAAATTATCTAAGGAACCTGCTCTTAAAAAAGAAGAATTGAGGTATAATGAATTTTTAGAGCTTATATCAAAAGAACCTGAAGAATTATTAAAAAATCCTGCAGGTTTAAAAAAATGGTTAAAGAGCACTAAATTTGATGGCTTACATCCGATTCGGCTAGAAGTCCTTTTAGAGAATCTAAGACTTGATATCGAAATGAGGCTACGAATGTTAAGGGAAAATATGAGATTCGAGCAACATATACTTGGAGGAACAATTGGCTCAGATGAAAGCAATATTGAAGTAATATATGACGGATTAAATCTTCGATCTAAAAGATATCCTACGCTTTTAGAACTCTTATTTTATGATATGCTGCCTTTGGATGAGTTTGAAGAAGATGGCGAATTGAAAAAACATGAAAATGAATGGATTTGGCTTCAATTTGAAATTAAATCTGATAAAAATGCTTATTTAAAAGCCCGACAATATGATAATTACGAGGATGCTTTCAAAGCATTAATCCCGGAAAAATTATTGCCTCCTTTATTGAAATTTTAATAATAAATCAATATATTTTTGTTTATAATTAACTTAATATATCATAAATTTTTAGATGTGATTCCATGATAACCTGGATTTTAGCCGTTATTTTATTTGTTTGGGTAATATACAAGCGAACAAGACCAGATGGTAAAGTAGAAGGTTATCCATTAGGTATGCCTCGCGGTACAATTAGAGCCATAATTGCGCTGTTAATAATTTCTTTTCCTTTTGAATATCTAATTAACGGTAAAGATGTGCCGAGCTTGATTACCAATGCCGTTTTTCTAATCGTTGCATTTTATTTCGAGGCAAGAAAGGGAAGCGAAGATAAATTAAAAAACATTGTTGAGGAGGTATTATTTCCCGAAAAAGTTGCAGAGAAAAAAGCTACTGAAAAATATCCGCTTTATATTCCTAAATATTGCGTTAGATTATCGCTTATTACCGCATTAGGCTTGCTGGTTTTAATAAATTCTTATGGGCCGAATATAAGATTTGCCACTACTAACACATTAGAAGATTTATTCCTAATAATCATTCTCTTTATCTTAGGTTCACTTTTTCGGGCATTGATTAATTCGAGGGAAAAGAAAAAAATAAAACATGTAATTTCGCAAATGGAAAATTTCGACCAAATGTCTAAAGCTGAAGTTATTGAAAATTTAATAGAAAAAAAAGAATCATGGTGGAAAAGAAAATGGAATAGTTTTATATCCGTCGTTACTTTAATAGCGGTAATTGTAGCACTAATTTTCTATACTATTAACTTTGATATGCTTTTATTCAAGTTGTCCTTTTACGAGTTATCCATAAAAGGTGCTTTATTGATGCTGGTCAGTGTTTACTACGGTTTGAGAGATTAAACTCCTAAATCTTAAATTTCAATTTTTATTTTATTTTCAATTAAATTAAAATAAAACTTGTATTTTATTAATTTAAGTTATAAAAAGAATTCTGCTCTATTTTTTTGGTT
>CAZVTX010000225.1:0-6506 GCA_964629395.1 uncultured archaeon | reverse complement strand
ATTAAAGGGGGAAATATGAAAAAAAAGATAGCATTTCTTATTACCCATGGGACTGATACAATGGCTTGGACTTTACCATATTTAAATTACGCTTTAAAAAACATTGGGTTTAATGTAGCGTTAACTGGGGCTCAGGTGCCAATTAGAGAATTTTATTCTTCCTCCGATGGATATCGGAATTTAGATGTAGCTATTAAGTATTTACTTCGGTTTAAAGGCCCAGAAATATTTGTTGTTTTTAATAATGGCAAAAAAATATTTAAACAATCATTGTGGAAGATTGACAAATGGGACGAAGATGCTTTCATTGGTCAAATAATCGCAGCTTATGATTCAAATTATTTTATAAATTATGAAAGGACAATAATGGTCCCTATTGAGGATTATTTATTAGGAAAACTAATAATTATTAGGACAGGAGGAACAATTGAGTCAGAGATGACAGAAGAAGGATATTTGAAACCAGGAGCAAATGTTGTCGCTGGTTATATTAGCCATAAATATTCTAATCTTATTAAAGAGATTTCAGACAATTTAATATATTCTATTGACTCTTCTGATATGAACATTAACAGATTAGCGATTATGGCCCGTGAAATTGTTCGGATTGCTAATAATGAGGATTATCCTGCTCTTAGTGATACCTCCTTTGAACCTAATGTAAAAATTGTTTTTTGTACACCTCTAATGCAGGAAAAAGATTATCGTCAAATATTTAAATCAGCAAAGGGAATAATCTTGGTGGGGTATGGAGGAGGTAACGTAAATATAGATGTTGATTCTGGTTTTTCTCCCCTAAAACCCATTCAAGAAGCAGTTGAGGAAGGAAAATTTATTGCTCTCGCTTCTCATGCAGAGAAAGGTGTTGTTGATCCATTATATGAAAATAGTTTCATTTTAATAAAAGAAAAATTATGTGTTCCAATATTTGATTTTTCTCTTTCACGGGCACAGATAAAGCTTTCTTATCTTTTGGGTCATCAAGAAGCAATCCAAAAGGTAGCTGCCAGGACTAATAATGGGTCAGAGATATATCGGAAATTATTAATTGCCAGTTTTCTTTCTGGCGCTCGATTTGCTAATGAACAAACCAAAAGAGAAATAGAGCAAAAATTTGAGGTTAGAGTTCCAAAGGAGGATGTTTTTATCAACCGACAATTTTATGAAGCGTTAGAGGAAGTTATGGATTTTCAAAAGAAGAAAGGAAAATCCATTATAATAATTAATACTTCTGAAGAATTAGTCTCAAAAGAGATACCTAGAGAGAAATATGTATTAATTTTAAAACCTGATAGAACCACGGGAATAAATAAATGGGGTGAAGAAATAGATGCTACTAAAAATATAGTTTCAATTCTTAAAAGAAATTTTGAATGGAACTTCTATATTTTAGAAATGTCTGCTTTGGATATAAATAAGTTACAAAATCTGAATAAATTTCAAGAAGTATTATTAAAAAGTCATTTGCTTATTGGAGCAGGAGGTCGATATAAATCTTTTGAAAATATTAGCCAAGATGAATTTAAAACTAATAAGAATGAAATAATAAAAATTTATAAAGAATTATTAAAATTCCGAGGAGAATCCTCTTTTAGTACGCCTGGAATATTTATTGGGTTATCAAGTCTTGTTCTTGTTGAGGCTTTATTTGATTTATTAAATGAAGTGATAAATCGGGATTTTAGTAATGAAGAATGGTTAGAATTAAAGAATAAAATTCAAGAAAAAATGAACTCTATAGTTGGTCATCAAAAAAAATTTTTTGTCTCCAAAAAATCTTCCTCGAAGAGGTACATCACAACACTTTCTCCTTATTCCCCTTCTAAGAATATTGATCAAAGCCTTTTATTAGCCCAATTTAATATTGATTTTCAACATTCTGGAATTATTGAGGAATTAATTTGTATAGATAGAATGGATGTTTTTATATTAGATGAGTATGAAATAAATGAAGTTGCTCTTCTTTTTCTTAATTGGGCGCTTCAAGAGATTTGGTCCTTAAGAAAGAAAATGCCTTATTCCGAAGAAATCAAAGATCTCTTTCGGTTACCTATTGGTTTGGAAATAACTTCATCTATTTATAGCGAAGCTCAAGGAAGAAAGATAGCCTCTTTCAATTTATATTATCATGATTATCGCCAAGATTATATTTATAAAGATTTTTGTTTCCATTTTCATCCAGAATTGATTAGTACTTCTGTAATGAGAACCATATATCCTGAAGAAGAATTCCTTACAGATTTTAGAAACGATGGAGTAAAAATAATAATTGCTTCGATAATAGGGGCTTTTCAAAAAGAAAAAATAAACTTATAAAGGTTATTTTTTAATTCAAGAAGAGTTAGGGATCTTTGATTTAAAGGAGGAACTAATGAATTACAATCTAATTAATTTAGCTGAAGCCGAGGAGTTAAAGAAAGAACTATCAGAGCTAATTCAAGAAGAAATAGTGAGAGAAATATTGAATCAGGCCAAAGTAGAAGAAGAGAAAAATTTATTACAATTTATATTTGAAGGACATAGTTTGAAGGTTACTGCTTCTTTGTTGCCAGACTTATATTCACTTTGTCAAGAAGTTGCGCTCTCCTTGGAATTTCCTGAAGATATTGAATTTTATGTTTGTAGTGATAACTCAATTAATGCCACAGCAATTTCTCGAGTAGAAAAGTCACAACCTCATTTAGTAGTTTTGAATTCTTCTCTTATTGAGAATTTTGATGAGGAAGAATTACGATTTGTTATTGGTCATGAGATAGGTCATCTTATAACTAAAAATTCGGAATTACAGAGAATCATTGACTTTATTTTTCACGAACAGAAGGAATTCCCCTTAATTTTTAAACATAAAAAAAGGCTATGGGAACAGCTAACAGAAATTTCTGCAGATAGATATGGATATATAGCTTCACCTAGTTTGGAAAAGTGTATTTCATCTTTTTTTAAACTTTCTTCTGGGTTATTTCAAAGAAGCATTAATCTTAATATAAAAGCTTATTTAGAATTAATAGATGATTCAATTCAAAAATTACTTATCAATCCTATTTCTTTTAAAGAAGATCACCCTATAAATCCTATAAGAGTGAAAGCGTTGCAATATTTTAGTGATTCTCAATTGTGGAAGCAGATACACGCTAGGAGTGCTATAGAGGAAGATCAAGAATTGAGTAAAAAGATTGGTGATTTGATAAAAATAATGTGTTACATAGGAGATTCAGAGTTAGATAATTATCGAGCTATCTTTATTGCTGCTGGAGGAATTTTAATTGCCTGTCAGGATAAAGGTATTTCTTTAGATGAAGTAGAAACCATTATTAATTGCTTAAGTAATTTTAAAATGTTTCCAAAATTGTAT
Source organism: uncultured archaeon (assembly GCA_964629395.1). Lineage (GTDB taxonomy): Archaea > Asgardarchaeota > Lokiarchaeia > Sigyniarchaeales > SOKP01 > CAZVTX01. Next base: position 3,154 of record CAZVTX010000225.1, on the reverse strand, counting down.
TTAGATAAATTGATGGAAAAAGAAAACATAATAGAGCTTTTAACTAACGCAGCAGAAGAGATTTTAAAAGTGAATCCAATGGAGAGAATATATATGCTGAAATTTGTTATAGATATTGCTCTGTGTGACAGGAAGATTAATCGCCAAGAAATTGAGTTTATTTATAATTTTGGAGAAGAAATATTAAAGTTTAGTAAAAAAGAAATTGCACAGGTTTTTGCTGAGAGAATAAGAGCAACTTTTAGACCATATCAAATTAAGTTGGAGGATTATGATTAATAAAGGAGAAATTTTTGTTTCTTTTGAAATCCTTAAAAGAAATAAACTCATCCTCTTATTAAGTTTTTTAATTAATTTTTCAATAATAGAGACAATAATTGTAAATTCTATATTAATAAAAAAATGGGATATTGCTTTATTAATTATCAAAACAACGATTTCTTTTTTAATAAGTTGGAGTACTCTTTTTGTTGCGTTTTTAATAAATAGATCTTTAGTAGATAATTTTCTTAACTTTCTTTTTGGTAAAAAAAATATGTTAAAAAAAATTTTAATACAACGTATAAAGGAATTCCTTTTGACTGTTGTAGTTCTGATTATCATATTAATTTTTTTTTCAAATAATTTAAAATCTTTTGTTAATATTATCAAAAATTTTATCCCTATTGATGATCTTTTAATTTCTTTTTTAATAATATTAATAATAATTTTGATTTTTTATTTATTGAATTTCATAAGTAAACATTTCAAGAAGAAAAAAAGCAAATTGTCTTTTGCAATTGAGGATTTAATTGCATCTGTTAAATTTACCTTGACAATTTATTCTTTAATTATTTTTATTATTTTTATTCAATTTCTAGGCAAAGAAATTTTAAAAAAAAACAGCTTTTTTTTGATGACTTTTTTAAAAGATATAATTTTATTGTATTTAATTCTCTTTTTATTTTTATTGTTTTATAAGATCGCAGAAAATAAAAGTTTACATTTATTATTTAGTCAAAAAAAGGAATTCATTTTCTTTGCATTAGTGGTTATTGTTATTGCAATTCTTGCTGTTCATGCAGAATTTGTTTTTATTAATTCACCTACCTTTATAAGTTTGTTTAAATTAGATTGGGAAAGGAATGTCTTCGGGGCTCATATATTAATTAGAGATATTTTGTTCCTTTTTACTTCAGTAGTAATATTTCTCATCTGGATATTAAGAAAATTAGCAGAAGAAATTGAAAGCAGGAAGGGTTAGTTAGTGAAATTTCCAAACCAAGTTAAGACAATGTTTTTTTAGCAAATGTGTAAAATGAAAACTCCTTTTCCTTTTTATTAGTTTGAGATCACGTTAAGAGTGCTTTTTTGAGAAAGACTTTAAAGGCCATAAGATTCAGTTGATTGCCTTCAACTTATGAATTCTTGGCTCGATTTATCCATGCTTTTTAGTTATAAAACTAATTAGAAAAAAAGTTTTTATCTTTTCCAATTTTCTCTCGGTGATTTTTTTTCTTTGCCTTTTTTTGTATAAACAATCTATTATTACTTGACAAAATGAGTATATTTTTTTAAATAAAAATGAAGCAAAAGGAATTGAAATTGGGAAAAAGATGTTTATATTCAAAATTTAAATATTTTGTTTTATTATTTTTAATTTTTATATTAATTAATATTTCTTTTTCTCAGGAAATAAAAAAAACATTTGTTATGTTCACTGGGAGAGAACATGGAACATATTTTCCTGTTGGGCAATTATTAGTAAATATAATTAAAAAAGAAAACCCTTCTCTGAACTTCTTATGTGAACCCTCGAATGGTTCATTAGATAATGCGCATTTGATTAGTACTAACAGGGCAGATTTTGCAATAATTCAGAGCGATGTAGCATATTACCTGTATGAAGGGAGGAGAATTTTTAATTTTCCATATAAAAAATTAAGAATAATTACTTCTTTATACAAGGAAGTAATCCACCTAGTAGTATCTGCTAATTCTGATGTAAATCAAATTGAATATTTACGAGGAAAAGCTGTTGGAGTAGGTAAGGTTAATAGTGGAAGTGAGTTTCATGCAAGAATTATTTTAGAATCAGCAAATTTATCATATCAAGATATAATTCCTTATTATAAAAATTTAGATGAATCTCTTGATCTATTGAGACAGGGTGTCCTTGATGCTTTTTTTGTAACCACCAGAATACCTGCAAATTCCTTAGCAGAGGCAATGGAGAAAGGGGAGATTAAATTAATATCAATAGATCCAACACATATAGCAAAAATTATAAAAGCTCATCCTTTTTTTAAATTAACAACTATTAATAAGTTTACTTACCCAAATCAGAGTCAGGATGTTACTACTCTTACTGTAGATGCTACTCTTGTAACAAGTAAAAATGTAAGTGATAAATATGTTTTTCAAGTAATCAAGTCACTAGCTGAGAATGAGAATTGGCTAAAGGATCAATTTCCTTTTATTGAAATTGATTATGAGATCACAAAAAAATTACCACTTCCTCTCCATTCAGGAGCAAAAAAGTATTTCACTCCTCTTCCTAGTTATCTTGTATATCTCCAGTATAGTCCAATTATTATAATTTTAGTAATTCTTTTTTATACAATTTTTAAAAAATTTCCGGAATTTAAAAAATTTATTTTGAAGAAAATATTTGGGAATTATTATATAAGATTTGGATTTTTGCTTTTTCTATTTCTTTTTCTAGGGTCATTAGCCTTACATTTAGCTGAAAGAAATTATAATAGAAATTTTTTAACGATATCTCAGTCTTTTTGGTCTTGTATCGTGTATCTTTTCAGTGGATTTGAAGATAAATCTCCGATAACCTCTGCTGGGAAAGTCATATCTATTTTTATTTTTCTATTAGGAGTCTCAATTTTTGGAATAGTCTCAGGGAGATTTGCTTCATATTTTGTAGAAATTACTTTTAAGAAGGAGAAGACAATGCCTACTGATTTAAAGGATCATATTATTATATGCAATTGGAATAAGCGAGCAGAGCAGATTATTAATGAGTTACATAGTGCAAATCCAAAAATAAATATTACAATATTGACCGATGCCGATATAAATGAGCAAGAATTGTTTGAAAAAGATGAATTTAAGAATGTTCATATTGCCCGGGGTGATCCTGCTATTCATAATAGGTTAAGAG
>CAZVTX010000224.1:0-6565 GCA_964629395.1 uncultured archaeon | reverse complement strand
GGAAGAATGATTGAAGCATTAAGGGGGATTGGAAAATATTCTTTAAAAAGGAAAAATATTGATCCTGACGATATAATCTCCATATTAACAGAAAATCCTATAAATAATGACAATCAGAATGCTATAGAAATTGATTTCGAAACAAAAAATAACGGACTTAAATACTGTCAAGTATTAACAAATAAAGCAGATAGCTTGAATTACAGAAAGTATTTATATAAGCCAAAGGCCGCTGCTGGTGCCAATTATACACCAACATGTTTAATCAGTGGTAAGGGTATTGAGGTAACATTTCATAACCGAATCATAAATTGGGCGTCAGGAAATGTAAATAGAAAAGGTATTGTAGGTATGCTTGCAAAATCAATAATTGAAAACAAAGATAATATCTTTAACGATCTAATTAAAAAAGATAAAGAATTAAATCTCACTGGATGTATTTTGACTATAAAAGTTAACAGTAGTTATTTGGGTGACTTAAAGGAATTTAGAGAATATTTTATAAATAATTATTATGAAAATAAATCAAAAATCTCTATTAATAAAGGTACTTGTAGCATATGTGGGACTCAAGGATTTGTTATGGGCAATATTAAACCTTGGAATTTTTATAGTCTTGATAAACCCGGATATATAGCCTCAGGATTTAAATCAAAATATGGCTGGAGAAATTTCCCAGTTTGTAAAAAATGTGGTTTATATTTAGAAGAAGGTAAGAAACACGTTGAAGATAATTTGAGCTTTAGATTTGCCAGAATACCTTACTTTTTAATACCAAAATCATTGTTAAATAAAGAAGAGTTACTAGAAGAATGTCTGGATTTTATCGAGTATGACCGAGTAAAGCAAGTAAAGATGAAAGATTTGAAGAAACTTGCTGATGATGAAGATGAGATACTTGACTTTGCCAGCGAATTAAACGATCAGATTTCTTTTGACTTTTTATTCTACGAGAAAGTACAACAAAAATTCTCTATTATTTTATATTTACAAGATATATTGCCTTCATCAATTAAGGAATTGATAAAAAATAAAGAAGAAATTGAAAAATATTGGATTTTTCATAATGCATATAAAGAAAAGAACGAATTGAAAAATGTAGAGTTTAACTTTGCCAATTTAAAGTATATCATTGGAGATACAACAATTTTCCTAAACATAGTGGAAAAGGTGTTTAAGAGAAGGCCTATCGACTATTATTATCTATTAAGCTTGATATTAAACACTTTAAGAGCGATTTTTGTCAATCCAGATTTTTCATATACTAAACCTACAACATTGAAGTCATGGCAGACATTAATGTATATAAATAGACTTGGTCTTTTTGTAAATAAAAATGCAGGAGGAGATGGAAAAATGTCTTTAAATGTAATTAATAATGAAATAAGGGGAAAAATCGAAAAGTTTTTTGACACCTTTAAAGAGACATTCGATACTGATGCGAAAAAAGCGGTATTCCTAACAGGAGTTTTAGTTCAATTTTTACTAAATATCCAGAAACAGGATAGAGGCTCAGATCCATTTAGAAAGAGAATAAAAGGATTAAAAATGAGCAAGCAAGATATAATCAAAATTTTCCCTGAGGCTCAAAACAAACTGGAAGAGTACAATAAGAATTATTACAAACAGCTAGAAGAAATAATAGCTGAGTATTTTATTAAGGCAGGTAATGAATGGAACTTAAAAGATGATGAATTGAACTTTTATTTTCTTTTAGGTATGGATTTAAGTGATGCAAAAGATGAGAATGGGCAATCTTTATTTAAGAGTGTGAAGGTTGAAGAAGAAACAACAATTTAATAAATATGGGGAGGAAAAAATGTCAGAATTATTAAAAAATAGGCATGAAATTTTGTTTTTATACGATGTAAAAGATGCGAATCCGAATGGTGATCCCGTTGATGAAAATAAACCAAGGATTGATGAGGAAACTGGAGTTAATATTGTAACCGATGTGAGGTTGAAGCGTACGATCAGGGATTATCTGTGTGATTATAAAGGACTAACAGTTTTTGTTAAAGAAGTTAGAAAAGACTCCGGAGACCTTGAAACAAAGGAGGAAAGATTAGATGAACTAAAGATTAATAGTCCCGATGATTTGCTTAATAAGTGCATTGATATAAGGTTATTTGGTGCAACGGCAGCTATAAAAAACAAGACCATAACATTTACTGGTCCTGTACAGTTTAGATTTGGAAGATCTTTGCATCCTGTAAAAATTGAGTATGTTAAGGGAACAACAGTTATGCCATCAAAGGAATCAAAAAAACAAGGGACTTTTACCGAATGTTATATCGTACCTTACTCTCTAATAGTATTTTATGGTATTGCAAATGAAAACCTTGCCAAAATTTCTAAAATGACAGAAGAAGATCACATGTTGCTACTCGAAGCCATGTGGAATGGTACAAAAAATTTAATTTCCCGTAGTAAAGTTGGACATATGCCAAGGTTACTAATAGATATTGAATTTAAAGAAAACAATTACCATATAGGAGATCTTGACAAATTGGTAAAAATAAACTCTGATTATGATTACGAAGAAATAAGAGATATTTCTGACTTGTCATTGAATGTTGGTAATCTATTGGATGTAATTAAAAATAATAGCACTAAAATTCATAGAATAAGAGTTTCCTTTGATAAGAGATTAAATGTTGTTCCTAGAGATTCTTGGGCAAATCTTTCTTCCTATACGGGAATAGATAATATCGAATTTTTAGCATTTGATTAATTAGCGGGTCCAATTATGAAAATTTTAGCATTTGATATTTGGGGAGATTGGGCTCTGTTTAAGAAATTTTACACTACTGCCTCGCCACTCACTTTTCATTTTCCACCTATAACGACATTAAAAGGGATCGTAGGTGCGATATTAGGATTATCTAACAATCCAAAAGATAATAACTTTTATTTGGAAATTTTAGGAGACTATTTATTCGGGATACAAATTATCAAACCTATAAAAACTTATAGAATGGGATATAATTGGATAGAAACAAAAAAGGCAAAATATATGCAAATCATGCCTCCTGAAAAAAGCAGATATCAAACAATTATTGAAACTTTGAAAGATCCTTATTATCGTGTGTATGTTGGTTCGAAAGAGGAAAGCTCGTTTTGGGATAAATTAGTAGAATTAATCAAAAATCATAAAAGTATATTTACTCCATTTTTAGGTATTTCTGAACATATTGCTGAATTTAAATATGTTGGTTTATATAATGTTGATGAAATAGAAAATTCTTTAAAAAAATTTGTTTCAATCTCGTCGGTGGTTAGTATAGATGGTATTGATGATATAAGTGATTTTTTAAAAATTGAATCAGGTAAGGTGTACCAGCGAGATAAAATCCCCGTTGAGATGGATAATAATCGAAAAGTTACAAAATATTCTACCGTTTTATATGAAATGAATGGTAGAGATCTAATTATAAAATTAAAAAAATACTGGCAGTTGGAAAATGGAATCAGAATATATTTATTCGAAAATAAAATGGATATCCCATCCTCCCGATAAAAAATGGATAGAACATTCATTGAGAGTTGAAGAACTATCTAAAAAATTTTTGAAAGATTTACCCGATTGCATAAATGTATTGTTACCCGGGGAAGTATGGCAAATATTGATAAATAATATTTCGTTTTTTCATGATATAGGTAAAGGGACAAAATATTTTCAGGATTATATTGTTTCCGAAAACAAAGTTAAAACGGAATTGTCGAACCATTCGCTTTTATCATCCTTAGTGACTTATTGGATTGTTGAAAAATTATTAGAACCAATAATTAAAGATAGTAATTTAATCAAGCTTTATTCTTTTATTGCCTTTCTAGTAGTTAGATATCACCACGGTGATTTGCAAAATCCTAAAACATCTATTTTGTTAGAACAAAATCAAATATCTTTAATAAGAAAGCAATGGGAATCAATAGACAAAGATGTTATAAACTTATTATTAAATTTTAGAAATGTTCCATTATCATATGATGAAATAGAAATGAGAATAAAAACACTTCCGGAATCATTTAAAATTAAAAAAGTGATTATCAAATTTTTAATCAGTAATAAAAGATTAGATTACTATTTTATAATAAACATTTTATACTCTATACTTATAGATGCAGATAAACTTGCTGCCGGGCTTAATTTTGTACCCGAGTCGAATATTGAAATACCTGAAAATATTATAGATATTTATAGAGAAATAAAGGGGTGGATAGAAAGTAAAGGATTTTTTGATAAATTGAGAAACGATGCATACAGGGAGGTAATCAATTCAGTAGAGGATATTGATAATAAAAATATATTTAGTATTCAGCTTCCTACTGGTTTTGGTAAAACATTCGCCTCTCTATCTTTTGCTATAAAATTGCTTAATAAAAAAGGATTAAAGAGAATTATTTATTGTCTACCATTTACTTCAATTATTGATCAGAATTATTATGAGATTCAAAATATGTTTGAAACAGTTTTAAAAAGGGAAGTTGACGCTACCCTTCTTTTAAAACACCATCATTTAAGCGAATTATTTTTTAAATATGAGGATAAAGAATATTCTTATTCAGAATCTCAGCTATTAACCGAAAGCTGGCATAGTAAAGTTATTGTTACAACATTTGTTCAATTATTCCACACGTTAATAGGGTATAAGAATAGGGCATTAAAAAAGTTTCATCGATTATTAAATAGTGTGATAATCCTTGATGAAGTACAGTCAATACCAATAAAATATTGGAAAGTGATTGGAGAGATGCTTAGCTTTCTTTCTGGAAATTTGAATTGCAACATCATTTTAGTAACTGCCACTCAGCCTAAAATTTTGCCAGAAGAGAAAGTGTTGAAATTGGCAAATTCAGAAAAGTATTTTAAAAGTATAAATAGAACTCATTTGAAAATAAATATACAAAATAACATGAATGTCAATCAATTAGTTGAATATGTAAAAGCACATTCAACTGGTAAGAAAAAGATAATAGTTGTTTTGAATACAATAAAAGTTTCTGCAGATTTTTATTCCAAGACAAAAAATTCTTTTAAAAATGCATACTATTTGTCATCTTATATTATTCCAAAACAAAGATTGGAAATATTAAGACATATTAATAGATTGGATGAATATTATTTAGTTTCAACTCAAATTATCGAAGCGGGTGTAAATCTTGATGCAGATATATTATTTAGAGATTTTGCTACAATGGATTCAATTAATCAGGTAGCCGGACGCTGTAATAGATTTAATATGAAAAGTGCTGGAGAAGTACATGTTTTTAAATTGGAGGATAATGAAAGAGGAAGGTTAGTTGCATCTTATATTTATGATAAATCATTACTTGACATTACAGAGAAGACACTTATAGATAAAACAAAATATGAAGAAAAAGAATTCTTATATCTTTGTGATTGCTACTATGATAAATTATCGAGTTTTAATTCCATAGAGTCTGAGAAAATTCTTGATTCAATAAGAAAATTGAAATATACCGATGATGATTATGCTATATCGACTTTTAAATTAATTGATGAAAATTACGAAAAGTTCGATGTATTCATTGAATATGATTCCGAAGCAGAAAATATTTGGGGAAGATACTGTGCGTTAAACGAAATAAAGGACTTTTGGAAAAAACGTGAAGAATACCTTAAAATAAAAAACAAATTACAGAACTATATAATAAGTGTTAATATTAAAGACCTTGAACTAAACAAACCGCCTATGGTTAATGGTATTTACTATGTTTCAAGAAACCAATTAGAAGAGTATTATGATACAGAAACAGGGTATAAAAAGATTAGCTCGGCGAGTATATGGTAGATTAATTATGAACAATTTTGTTTATCTTGAATATTTTATTAATCTAAAAAGATTATATTTTAAAAGCGGCGAGAGTAAATAATTAATGGGATAAAATGACATTTCAATCTACTATTTATGCCACCCTCATCTGGTATTATTATATTTGCCCTCGGGAAGTTTGGCTCATGTCCAGACAGCTTACACCTTTGCAGGATAATCCCTTTATTGACATTGGAAGATATATTTCAGAGGAAGCATATAAAAGAGAGAGAAAAGAAATTCGGATTGAAAACATTGTAATAGACCTGCTAAGAAAAGAGGGTGATAATGTTGTAATCTGTGAAGTTAAGAAAAGTTCTCGTTTTGAAAAAAGTGCAAAGATGCAGCTTGCTTATTATCTCTTGAGGTTAAAAAGACTCGGTATTTCCGCTACCGGGGAGCTTCTTTTTCCGAAAGAAAAGAAGAAAGTCTCTGTGACCCTGACAAAAGAGATTGAAGAAGAACTAATTTCTGCACAAAGGCAGATAAAATCCATAATACAGATGGAATTGCCTCCACCAATACGTAGAATAAAATTTTGCTCGAAATGTGGCTATAGGGAGTTTTGCTGGTCATGAAGCGCACTATTTATATATTTTCCGACGGAGAAATTAAGCGAAAAGGGAATACTTTATATTTTGAAAATGAAAGTGGTAAAAAATATATCCCGGTTGAAAATTGTAAAGAGATATTAATATTTGGAGAAGTATCTTTTAATAAGAAACTTT
>CAZVTX010000223.1:0-6591 GCA_964629395.1 uncultured archaeon | reverse complement strand
TCCTAAAAATGTTTCAGTTGGATATACATAATCCTTTAATCCTTTTCCAAATGCTTTTATAGGGATATTAAATTGCATAGCTGAAATTAAATTTCTATAAGGCTCTAAAAATTTGTATCTATTAAATCGATCAGGTAAGAATTTACTTGCGATAATTTTTGGTTTATCTTTCAAAAAAGCTTTAGCACCGCCAACATGATCAGCATGGCCATGCGTATAAATTATATACTTTATTTTTTCATTTATATGGTTAGCAACCTTCTCAGCAAGGGGAACTGATATTAAAGTATCTATTAATACCGCTCCTTCTCCAGTTTCAATCCAAACCATCCCCGCAATTGGAATTGTAGCGGAATAAACTCCTTCAAAATGCTTTTTTATTATAGGGTCGGCACTATCAAGCAAACTTGTTGCAGACAATTAAATTCACCTAATTTTTGAATTATAAACTTATAAAAAATGGATAATAAAAAAAAGTTAATATTAATTTAGATCTTTTTTTCCCGTAATGCTTTAATCATCGGTAAATCATTTCCCGATAAAATCTCTAACATCGCACCACCAGCCGTTGAGATAAAAGAGACTTTATCAGCAAGTCCTGCCATGCTTGCAGCAGCACCCATTTCACCACCACCAATTATAGTTAAGGCGCCGTTTTCTTGCGTTGCTTTAACCATAGTTTCTACCATTTCATTAGTAGCTTCTCTGAAAACCTCTTTTTCAAAAATTCCGGGAGGCCCGTTAGCGACTATTGTTTTACATTTCATCATAATTTCTTTAAATTTTTCAACTGTTTTAGGTCCGATATCTCCTGTTGTTTTATTATAAGTACCCGCTTCATCAACACTAATTACTTTTCGGGCACCATTTTCTTCAATTACGAGATCTTCGGGGAGGATTATCTTATCCTTGAATTTTTCATAAGTCTTTACAATTCTATCTTTATTTTCTTCAAGATCTTTTGCTATGATTTTATGATTAGGTTCGCCCATATTTTTCCCCAATGCCTCATAGATTAAAACAGCCGTTAATCCAGAACATAGAGCATAGTCTAATTTCCCGTTTTCTAAATTAAATTCCATTGCTTTGAATTTATCAATTGCTTTAGCTCCGCCGATTAACATTGCCATAGGTTTATCGGGATCCTCAATTATTTTTTTCAATGCTGCAAGTTCTTGCGTGGTGATTGGTCCGGCTAACATTTTAGGCCAGCCAACTATAGAAGCATGAGCTCTATGAGCCGCTCCAAAAGCATCAACGATCACATAATCAACTAAAGGATAAAGGGTTTGAATCATTTCCGTTTTTTCGGCTTCCGAAAAATCTTTATAATTAACCATCTCTTTTTCATATTTTCTAACATTATTTAATACTAATACTTCGCCTGGTTTTAACTCTTTTATAGCATTAACGGCGGCTTCTCCGAAAATATCCTTAACAAATTTAACGGGGCGTCCTAATTGTTTCTCAATTTCTTTAGCATGAATGTCCAAATCAGTGAAATCGGGATTTCCCGGGCGTGATTGGTGAGCCATAATTATAACCGCACTATCCTTTAATTCTTCTAAGGCAGGTATTAAAGCTCTTATTCTTGGGGAATCCCTTATTTCCATTTTCTCTACATCAATGTTGGAGTTGATATCGACACGCATAAGAACTTTTTTACCTTTTAAATCCACATCTTTATAAGAAGTATAGTCTATTTTCATTTTTTCCTCACTTTTATTTAGGATTTAACAATTCGATTTGCTACAATTTAATTTTATTAGCATAACTTATTTACTTTTTTTAAATTTATAAGATTTGAAAAATTTATTTTTAGAAAGAAAACTAATTTAAAATTAATTTAAATTAAATTTAAGAATAGAGATTATTATGAATTATCAATTAAAAGCGATAATCCTAAAGAATCTTGATCGATTAGATGATTTTTTAGCAGAATTACCAATATTAATCCCTCAACCAAAAGAGGTTTTTAATTTAGAAAGGAATAGTGCAGTAATAATTAAAGAAGATTCTACTTTAGTTTTTTTAGATGTAGAGAATAAAAAAGTATTATTGGATGATTTAAATGAAATCCTTAAAGAATATTCTGACATTCAATTAACAGAATTGGAGCCGGATGATAATGATTCCAGAGTTTTAAAGGAGAAAAATGTTTGGAATCTTTTAGATGTTAATAATATTGAAGGATATAATATTGACATTGAGAATAATAGAATTATTATTTACGCTATATATGAAGAAGGATTATTTTACGGAGTTCAAACTTTAATTCAATTAATAAAAAACGATTATATGAGAACTGAGCAAAATGTTAAAAAAGAGAGATTTATCATTCCTGAAATGAATATTCGAGATGCACCCGATATAAGGATGAGAGGAGTTACACAAGATATTGCCAGAGGTCAAGTCTTTACATTGGAGAATGCAAAACGCTATATTAAAATATTAAGCCATTACAAGATGAATACTTATTGCTTATACCTGGAGGATATGGTCAAATGTTCAAAACATCCTAAAATCGGAAAAGATAGGGGGGCTTTAAGTCCCGAGGATATAAGAGAGCTTGACGAATTTGCCAAAAAGCGATTTATTAATTTAATTCCTATTTTTGAATGCTTAGGGCATGTAGATAATATTCTAATGCATAAAGAATACGAACATTTAGGCGAATTCCCAGGGGCTCAATGTTTAAATGTTTCCAATCCTGAGGTTTTGGATTTCCTCGAGGATTATATCAAAGAATTGAGCAATATATTTTCGACTAATTATTTTCATATTGGTTGCGATGAAAGTTTTGATTTTGGAAAATATAAATCTATGGAATTGATAAAAGAGAAAGGTAGAAGTAGGGTTTTAGTTGAATTTTATGAAAAGATTTATAATCTAGCGAGAAAATATGGGAATAAATATGTAATAATGTACGATGATATAATCAGAAATAATCAATATGCTTTAAAAAATCTTAATAAAGATATAATTTTAATGTATTGGTATTACGGAGAGAAAAAAAAGGAATCTGAGATAAAAAGGCTTACAGATGCGGGTTTTCGGGTAATATTAAGTCCTTCTATGCTGAATTGGCAGAGAAATTTTCCCGATAATATAACGTCTAATAAAAATATTATTAATTTAACGGAATTAGCATATCAATATCGAAATGACGGATGTATGGGGTTATTAACATCTACTTGGGGTGATTATCGTTATTATTCCTTGCGTGAAAATGAGATCTATGGAGCAATATTGACGGGAGCGATTACATGGAATTTCAAAGATTTTAATTTAGAGGAATTTAAAAAGAAATATGCTTTTCAATTCTACGGTTTAAACAGAGAATATCGAGAAAAATTTAGGGAAATGTTTAATTTAATCAGTAGTTCTGCAGAATATTATTCTAAAATAGCGAAAATTATCCCTCCTATGTTTTATACTTACTTATTCAAGCATCCATTTTATTCTAAAAAATATAAGCCACCTTTTAAAAAATATACCGAGCTCGGCAAACTTAGTCTGAAAGTTATGGAATTATATAATGATTTAAGAGATAAAATACGATTTGAAAAAGAAAATTTTGAATTTATTCATTTTGGTGCTGAATTAGCACTTAGATTAAGTCAAAAAATAGAGCTTTCTATAAATACACAAAAGATTTTAAACCAAAAAGAGATTGATGAAGAAAAGATAAATTCTTTAATTAAAGAGATTGAAGATTTCAAGGTAAAATTAGAACGTCTTAAAAATCGATATCAAGAATTATGGTTGAGAGCCGCACAAGAACCTTGTTTAGATGTTATCCTAACTTTATTTGATTATTTAATTAAATGTTATGATGAAAAAGCAAAACAAATTAGAAAGGGAGAATATTTTGTAGATCCTTACATCCCATCAGAGTGGATTTGGGTTAATGAGAAAGTTTGTCCTCCAGAGCCCCGCTATTTCCGAAAAGTTATTAATATTGAGAAAAAGGTTAAAAAAGCACTAATACAGGGAATTGCAGGAAATTATATGAAAATTTTTATCAACGGAGAATTTATAGGTGATGTAAAAAGCAGATTTTCTCTTTCAATTTTACCAATAGTAAAAAGAGTTAAAGTTTTTGATATCTCAAAATACTTAAAATCCGGTAATAACATAATTGCCGTTGAAGCTTATAATTTTGAGGGTTTTAAAGGAGCGATTAATATTTATGGGCAAATTTTATTAGAAGACGATTCTATCCTTGAAATAATATCCGATAAATCATGGCTTACATATAAAAAAGAATTATCGGAATCGGATAATTGGAAAGATTTGAATTATGATGATACTACTTGGAAAATCGCCAAAAGTTATGGACGTCCTCCCAAGCATAATGGGGATATATATAAGCCAAATTTAATCGAAGGAGAAATCTCAAATACCCAAGATTATTTTGGAATTCAAGGATACTTTTATAATATGGTTCGAGATTTAATAAGTCCCGTATTAATGAATTTTATTAAAATATTGATGCCACCTATCTTAAAAAGATTAAAACCTTACGGATAATCATAATGGAGAGTATAAAAGATATTTTAAAAAAATTATTAAATGGTAAAATTAGCCTCACTGACGCAGAGATTTTATTGAAGGCAAATTTAATTGAATCTGTTGGAGATTTAGCAAAACTAGATATTTTCAGAAAAACTAGAACCGGAGTTCCCGAAGTAATATATGCCCAGAAGAAGCCTGTAGAGATCTTGCTTAAAATTGTTAAATCCTATGTTGAAACAAATAAATTTGCGATAATATCAAAATATAATAATATTCAAAAAGAAGAATTAGTTAAGATTTTTGAAAAGCATTTTAAATATCATTTGGAGGTAAATGACTTAGCAAAGATAATAATAATCAAAGAAAAAGAATTTAAATTTGAAAAACGAGGCGGAATAATAGGAATAATTACCGCAGGAAGCTCAGATATCCCCGTTGCGGAAGAAGCAAAAGTAATAGCAAACTGTATGGGATGTGAAACAATTACTAGTTATGATGTTGGAATTGCCGGACTACATAGAATTTTTGAGCCTCTAAGCGAGATGATTAAAAAAGGTGTCCATATAATAATTGTTTGTGCGGGAATGGAGGGAACATTACCCGGAGTTGTTGCTTCTCTTGTAGATATTCCCGTAATTGGGGTACCAATTTCAAGTGGTTATGGATTGGGAGAAAGGGGAAAAGGTGCACTAACAACCATGTTACAATCATGTTCACCTGGGTTAGTTGTTGTTAATATTGATAATGGATTCGGGGCTGGCGTAGCTGCCTCTCTAATTGCCAATCAAATTGCCAAAAAATAATATCTTATTTTTTATATATTAATTTATATTCAATTTCATTTTCCTTAGCATAATTCATTAAAAATTTCAATAATTTAGCCAGATTTTCTTTTGAAAAATGTTTATCTTCGATTAATTCAATAGTATGAATGTTATTTTGATTATCAATAAATTGTATTTCAATAATTTCAGGTTGTTTGCCAACTCCCTCATTTTTCTTTAATTTAATTCTTATTTTTAGAAGATCTGATAAATCAACTACGAAAAAAGGCTTTTTTGGAGCATATATCTCTAAAAAATTATTAATAACACGGATTTGTCGAAGTTCTTTAATTTTTAAAAATTCATTGTAAAAGCTTAAAATCAACATAATACTAATGCCAAAAACAAGTAACAACCAAATAATTGAAAATATTCCAATATTGCTTAAAATTACAAAAAGAGAGATATAGAAAAATAGAAAAAATAAAATAAATACAGATATTCCGTATAAAATAACATTTTTCTTTAATGATTCTTTAAGCTCGAACGAGATATCAATTTCAATCATATTAGAAAATGGGAAAAAAATGGTTTTGTTTCGATATTTATTTAATTAAATAAAAGATCATTACATTTATATATTGAATTAATCATAATAAATATGAAACTCATTTTAATAATTTTTAAACAAAAAAATAGAGGATTTTAGTGGTTAGGACCTATGGTTCTCACAACAAAAAACGATATTTCTGATTTTCCAAAGAAAGCGTTTCAAAAAGGAGATATCAAGAAAACTCTTGAAGATTGTGAAAAAATGCTTTCTAATCGAGAGCTTTCTAAGAAAAAAGATCAATATATCAATTTTTTGAAGGAAATACTCGATTTTTGTAAGGAAAAAAACCTTCTTGAAGAAGAGGCAATTACATTACGGGTCCTAGGGCGTGCCTACTCCCAATTTAATGACCATAAATTAAGTCAAAAATATCATGAAGATTCAATTAAAATTCAGAAGAAATTGGGCAGAAAAACGGATACAGCGGAGGGTCTTGTATTTTTAGCGGAGGATCTTGAGGTTTCAGGAAAATATGATAAATGTCTTGAAGCATTAGAAGCCGCAAAAAATATTTTCAGAGAAATGGGAAAACTTCGGAGAGCTAAAGAAATAGATAAGGAAATAAGTCGACTAAAAGACTTCTCAAGACAAATGACTGAAGATGAGTATTACCTTCAGAAATTTCATTTAGATTTTTAAAATTAATTTAATATATTTACTTTTTTTCTTTTATCTTGTTATATTTATTATTTATTT
>CAZVTX010000222.1:0-6599 GCA_964629395.1 uncultured archaeon | reverse complement strand
AAGATTGTTTAAATTTTATTAAAACACCTCTTATTTAATTTTTATAAAATAATTGTTTTAAACTTATCTCTATCTTCAAATCGATTAATATAATAGGAATATAAAAAACCTAAATTCCATGCGATAAAAATAAGTGAGGTATCTATAATTATATTCGGTAATGTTCTCACTCTAACGCTTCCTATATTATTCAATAAAATATTTCGATTTTATTTTTCATTATTAGAGGAAATTTTTAAGTTTCGAGAATTAATCAAAAAATCAGAAGCCTCAATGTAATACCGACAAAATCTCTAATTATTCTTGTTTGAGATTTGTTGGATCTTCTCATATTTTCAAAAATGAACAATTCTCACAATTTTTATCGAAAAAATGCAATATATAGATTTTGTAACAAAAGAATAGAATAAGATGCTTCGATTTAATTCTTTATTAGAAAACTATATTATTGTCGATTTTAAATTAATTATTTTTAATTTTCCACTAAAGATATTTTTTATCTTTTAAATGTTCACTCAAATGAGAGAGATCAACCAGACATCCAATGGTAATACTATTTCAGGTATTCTTATATGGGAATATCAGAGATTTCGAAAAGATCGGCGTGATTTCAAGAATTTTAGACGTGATTTAGAAATATTAGTATTTAATAATAAAATAATTTTAGAGAGAATAAATAAGCAATAATTTTTAAATTATTTTAAGATTTTTTTAAATTAACCTAAAAATTGTAGTTAATTTTAATGAGATCTCGGAAACCTTTTTTAATTTTTTGGCCTCAATATTTTGATGCAAAAAAGACCCGTAGTGGTGGTCGACGTTTACCTCTAAAACAAGCAATAGATAAGGTTTCCGTAAAAGAAATTGCCACAGCCGCAAAAAGATTGGGATATAATGCGGTTATAGAACCAAATTACAGATATCCCCGCTGTTGGTGGGAAGCCCCCGGACGAGTTGTAATAGATACTAAAGGAAAAAAGAAATCAAAGGTTATATTAGAAATTGCGAAAGAAATTAGGAAAATGAGAGCTAAGAGATGAATAAATAAATATGCATGAACTTTCTTTTGCGATAAATATTTTTCAAGTAGCAGAAGCTACCGCAAGGCGTTATAATGCAAAAAAAATTACAGAAGTCTATTTAGAGATTGGCGAACTCACATTAATAGTTCCTGAATTGTTAAAGGAATCATTTAAAATTGCGACTAAGGGTACGATCGCGGAGGGTGCCAAACTCATCATAAAAATAACGCCAGGGAAAATAAAATGTAGAGATTGTGGATATATAGGTAATGTAATACTTGATGAAAAAGCCTATCTTACAGGTTTACAATTATTTCAATGTCAAAAATGCGGAAGTAATAATACAGAAGTTATAGAAGGTAAAAAAGCGAATGTTAAAAACATAAAAATACAAGAATAGGTTTATTCTTCGATTAAAACACCGTTTAAGACACCGTGTTGTCCGGGTCTACTTGTTATTCTGGCTTTTCCGATTTCAGTTTCTACAATTGCACCTTTAGTTAAGATATGCCTTCTATTCAAGTCTTTAGAGGCTTGATTACTCTCAAACCTTATAATTTTAACTTTTTGAGTTTTATTTGTACTCGGATTTGTAACATTAATATATGAACTTGAAAATAATTTTAATTTAAAATTACCACCCATAACCCTCTGTTTTTTCTTTTTTTCCTCTCCAATTACAGTAAAAATGGGAGGCCTCTCAAGCTCTCTCTTTCTTTTTTTTCTAAAATGTTTATATTTTTTTCCGGTGTATTTTCTTCTGCTTCTTGCTTGACTTCGAGCCATGATAAGTAATCTCTTTTTATTGTAATAATTTAAATTCGTAATATCTTTAAAATTTTATTATATTGGATTTTTATTAAAAAATCTCAAACTAAGTTTTATATTAAATAATTGAAAAAGAAAAAATAAATAAAGTTTTGACCTTTATTTATAATATTAACTTAGCTTTTCGATTTACCATGATTAATGATAAAATTTTACCGGAAAATATTGATAAAAGTCTTATAGATAAAATAATAAAGTCCAGTACTACTACTGTTGGCGTTATTACAAAGAATGGTGTAGTTATTGCTACTGAATCTCAGGCAACTGCAGGATATACTGTTGCAACCAAACAAGCAAAAAAATTATTTAAAATTAATGATTATACCGCCGCCACAATATCCGGAGGGGTTGCCGATTGTCAATATGTGATTAATCAATTAAAAGCACTTTCCCGTTTAAAGGAAGTAGAAGAAGAAAGATGTCCGGAACCGAAATATATTGCAAATATTGCAAGAAATATCTTATTTTCAGGAAGATCATATTTCTTATCTATGATGATTATTGGAGGTTATTCACAGCAAGAAAAATGCGGGAAACTTTACGGAGTCGACCTTTTAGGGACTCTTTATGAAGAAGATAAATATATTTCTTTTGGTTCAGGTTCTCCATTCTCATTAGGAGTATTAGAAGCTGATTGGAAGCCAAATATGTCAGAAGAAGATGCTATAAAATTAATAGAAACAGCGATTACATCTTCCCGTGAAAGAGACGCAGCTTCCGGATTTGCGTTACAAATATGCAAAATTAATAAAAATGGATTTAAACAAGTAAAATAATTATTTAACTTGGTTTTATTAATAATTCTACTCTATAAACCCCATTAAAATATATAAAACCGTTAATAGTTTCATCTTGCATGCTCATAATTACCCAAATCTGATTTCTTAAAGGATTTTTAACGTCTCCTACTTGAAATTTATCTAAATATTCCATATTAGCAACATCAACGCTACTAGGATAGGCTGGAATTGGGTGAGAATGAAATATACCAATAGGCCTTAATTTTTTAACTTCAACCGCGTCATACATTACATCCCCGAATTCTTCTGAATTTACAAGTTTAAATGCTCCCATAGATTCCAAATTAGACTTAAGGCAATAAAATTCTTTTCCGATATAATGAATTTGGAAATTATTTTCAATTGTATCAACTTTCTTAACATCACCAAAAATTAAACCACAAGCTTCAATTGGATCGTATTTTCTTTTACAAACCTTTAATTTTTCAACTATTTTTTCGGAGAGCACACATTTAATTTTTTCATGGTAAGGATAGGTCATTTTTTCTCTATATTAGATTATTTTTTATTTATATTAAAGTTAAAGCAGCATTTAAGGCAGATAATCTTGCAGTTTCCAAATTTTCGCCTAAACCGATAATAATAACATCATTTTTTTCCAAATTAACATTATTTTTTATTATAAGTTCTTTAAAATAATTATTTATCTTATCTTCTACTTTAATTGATGATTGTTTTTCTGATTTTGAATATTTTTCAGGAAAAACGAGATAATTACCGTTATAAATCAAACATGTAGCCCCTTTTCCACCAATCTTAATTGCAGCATCTCGTTGCTCAATTCCGCTAAAGATTTTATCGGCACTATTTCTTACAATACAGAAATAAGTAAATATGTTTTCAGTTTCAATTATTAACTCTTGTATTTTTTCAAAATCAATTTCTAATAAAATAGGAATTTTTTTTTTAATTTTTTTATAATATTCTTTGCCTTTTTCGGATAATTTATGCCCCTTTCTATTATTTTCTCCGATAAGTTCTATCAAATTAATTTTTTCCCGAAGTTTGGTTATTAGCGATCTTGCAGTGCCCGAACCAATATTTAATTCTTTTTGTAATTTATATCTACCCATTCCTTTCTCATTTTCGCCAAAAATATATATGGCGAGTATTATATGAACTAATTCAAAGGTCGGCTTAACTGTTTCGCTTTCAAAAAGTTTTTCAAAATCTTCAAACATTTTCTTAATTAGATAATTTTGCTTGGTTGCTTAATAATATTTTTGTATATTAATTATTTTTTATTTAGGAAATGAATTAAATTTATAAGAATAAATTACTAAATTTGTATTATAAGTTTTAAAATTCGCGAAATTTAAAAATGTCAGACGACGGTGGAGATCCTAAAAAAAGTAATATTCATGGTTTGGTTCTTTTCAATTATGAACAAGATGAAAGTAAGAGCAGTATTCAAGATTATTATTCGCTTGAAAGTGTAGATCAAGAAAATGCAATTAAATTAATGACAGATCTAAGACCTTTTAGCGGAAAATATCGATATTTAATTGCTATTATTAATGAAAGTATAGCACCTATTACAGAAATAAAAGTTCGCGTGAAATATCCATCTTTCCTAAATTTTAATAGAATATCTCCGCCTAATATAAAAATAAAATCTATTGATAAATTGGATAAATTTACTTATCAAGTAAGCATAAATTTTGACGAAATTGATGGAAATCAAAATAAACAAATTGCTCTTTATTTTACACCTGAGAATTTTAATAAAATGGGTGAAATTAAAACATTCGTTACTTTTGTTAATAATAAAGATTTTGTAAGAGTATTAAATTCTGATCCTGCGGAAATTAAAATTGATCCTATTTTAATTGAACCAAAAATATTACCCAGTAATGAAGTGAGAAATTTTTTACAAACTGATAATATCAAAAAAGGAATTAGAAGTTTAGGCGTCGCGGTCGAAAATGACATTAATTTTGGTCTTTACTTTAATAACCTTGAACATATTCTAAAATTAAATAATCTACATTTAATTACAAAGGATGAAGAAAAAATGATTGCATGGTTTTTCGGTAATGATGTAGAATCAAAAGAAGATATACTTGTAATTGGTCAAATATTGAACAATAAGATTGAAATATTAGCTGCTTCAAGGTTGCACAGGTTAATAATTTCATTTCTAACGAAAATTGTAATAAATCTAAAAAAAAGGTTGATGAGCACCGGGTATGTAAAAAATGAAGATGACTTTATAGATTTAGAATGTAAATATTGCGGAGCCATCTTAAGTAAATTCCCAAATAAGGGAGAGCAAATAACATGTAATAATTGTAAAATTCCTCAAATTGTCTGGAAATAATTTCTTATAAGATAATATAAAATTGCTGATAGTACTTATTTATTTCTTGTTTTTTAATTCAATTTGAATATTTAGAATGCGAATTAAATTAAATCATTTTTAATTTAATCAAATATAATAAATATATTTATGATTGAAATTAAAGTGATAATATTTTATGAAAAAAGAAAAAATTTTCAGCGGTAATAGTAAAAATATTATTATTGGAATATTGATGTTAACATCTCTATTTATTTTACTTCCAAATTTTGTAAATAATATTAATAATATCATGGCACCTTATTCTGATCATGAAGTAATTATCACTACAGTTTGTTACAAAAGTGAAGGAATACCAGGAGGCAAAGAAAATATTATTGTAG
The DNA here is from genome assembly GCA_964629395.1 of uncultured archaeon. Taxonomy (GTDB): domain Archaea; phylum Asgardarchaeota; class Lokiarchaeia; order Sigyniarchaeales; family SOKP01; genus CAZVTX01. The sequence goes on along the minus strand of CAZVTX010000222.1, from coordinate 1,267 downwards.
GACATTTATATCAACCTTCTCCAAAATTTTCGGATAAAAAATATCCTGCTGTAATTGCTTGTCATGGATGGTTAATGGGAATTGGAAAAGAATCGATGCATAGATGGGCTGTAGAAGTTGCTAAAAGAGGTTTTATAGTACTTTCAATTGACTTGCCTGGAAGTGGTATGAGTATGGGTGAAATGGATCTATTTCCGAGAGAAGATTTTGAACCTAAAATAATTGAAGACGGAATAAAATTTCTCAAATCATATGATTTTGTGGATGGTTCTAAAATCGGTCTTATGGGGATTAGCTATGGAGGTGCAACTGTAGCGATGGCGGCTGGAGTATTGGGTAATAAAATTGATGCAACTGTCGTAATGAATGGATTTACTAATACAACAAATTGGTTGATCGAAGGATTACTTCCTGATGCCGATTTTAAATTCTCAGTTTCAAAGGATTATATTACTTTAAAAGAAGTCGATGGAAAAAAAATAACCAAGGATAATATTGTAGATTTTCTTAGATTATACGGTGTTATTCGCGGTGATAAGAAACTTGTTGAAGATTTAATTGTTCCGGGAACAAATAAAATAGATCGAGAAGCATTGAAAAAATTTGACGCCGTTGAACATTTATCTAATGTTAAAAATGATTCGGTTCTATTTCTGCATTCCAAAAATGACGGCACTTTTTCTCACACTAATCAATCAGGACAAGGATATAACGCAATCTTAAAGGCGAATAAAACAGCTCATTATATTTTATTAGATGATAACCATCAACTTATGGATGATCCGAAATATACTTCAGATTATTGTTTAATTAATTTTTTCGAGGAAAAATTAAAAGGTGTAAATTTAGGAAATGGTTGGGCAAATGATTATGAGAAATATTCACAGAAGCGGAATATTGAGTTAACAATTTCAAAAACTTTTACATTTATGACGCTGTATATAACATTATTCTTCTTTTTATTATCTTTAATCCCTGCATTTGTGATTTTTAATATTTTAATGTACAATAAAACATTTGCTAAAGACAGAGCAATAAAAGAAGAAAAAATACTAAAAAGAAAAGATGAAGATCCGAATTTCATAGATTTTACATTTGGTAGAGGATCCTACAAGCGGTTAGGTATTTTCTTAGGGCTCTGCTATTTTACAGCTTATCTATTCATTATTGGATGCGGAATTGGTATTTTTTCGGAAATAATCGCAGGGTTCTTATGTGCAACATTCTATTTTTCATTATTTCTTTCGATTTACTATTTACCTGATAA
>CAZVTX010000221.1:0-6639 GCA_964629395.1 uncultured archaeon | reverse complement strand
TATGTGTTAATCCTAAACCACGGGCAAGTTCCGAATAACTAATTCTTCCATCTTGACTTAAAGCATTAAGAATATAGAAATTTATAAAATCATTTTTAAATTCTTTAAATTTTCTTTTTTTATTAGTCATAATGCAAATAATTCTCTACTTAAATCTTTTTTTAGGTTATTATATTAAGGTATCAGATTGTAACCAAATTCTTAAATAAAATAAATATTTTGTTAAATCATAATAAATTATAATTTCATTTTATTTAAATATAATGGTGATTAGTTTGGAAAAAAAATTAGTAATATACACCTTAGGTCCACCAGATCCATGTGCAAAATGCAAAAAAACCAAAAAAAATATGGAAAAAGCGTTAGAAGAATTAAGTTTAAGAGAAAAAGTGGAGTATTCTCATAAAGATATAAAATCAAAAGAAATCATTGAAAAGTATGGGATTCTACAAGGTCCTGCTGTTATTGTAAACGATATTCTGATCTCCCAAGGACATGTCCCGTCAATTAAAAAACTTAAAGATGGGATTAACAAAATTTTATCAACGGCAAAATAGAGGTGTATTAAACTGGCAGAATTAAAAATTAAAATTCGTACAATTGTAGGCATAACTTTCTTTTTAATCATTTTAGGATTCTTAGTATGGAATAAAATACAATTGGTTATCTCTCCTGTACCAGAAAAAGGCGTTAATTATGCTCAATATCCTTGGTATGAAATTCCCCTCATATACATCTGGAATTATTTTCTTCATGCGGGTATAAGTTTAACCTTCGCATTCTTAATGTCAGGCATAATCCAAGTATTTATTTCTCAAGAAACCATTATAAAATACCTTGGTTCAGGTAAAAAGAGAAATTATATTACTGCTGTTTTATTAGCACCAGTCTTCATTACATGTAGCTGTTCTGTTATACCAGTATATGCTGGATTATTAGCCGCAGGAGCGGGTGCTGGAGTCGCAATGACATTTCTGTTGATGGCGCCCGCGGCAAACTTTCTAACGTTATGGATTACGGGAGATTATATTGGATGGGATCTGGTTATTTTAAGATTCTTATTTTCTGCAATTGCAGCGATTATATGTGGTATTCTTTTTTCTAAAACTAAAACGGCTAAAGAAATTGAAAAACAATATGAAGAAATTAGGATTGGAAAAGTTCAGCAATTAATTGATGAAAAAGATTTACATGAAAAAGTATTTCTATGGTATCAATATTCATGGCAAATGGTAAAAATAGTCTTACCTTATTTATTACTTGGGTTGGTAATTGTAAGTTTTCTTGCTGCTTATCTTCCAGATGAATTAATTGAAGCTTATTTAGTGGGATACATTGGGATATTAATTGGTGCAGCAGTAGGAGGTCCTCTATATACTCCAACTTTAGTTGAGATTGTCTTGACTAAAGAACTATTAAATAAGGGAATGTCAAGATCAACAGCATTGGCATTTATGATGGGGCAACCTTATGATGTAGTATCAATGTTTCCTAATAGTAAATTCTTTAAATGGAAAGGCGTTGCCTTATATACTGCAATATTTTTCATCTTCTCAGTTTTATCGGGAATTCTATATGGTTTGTATTTAGGAGAACTCTAATAAAAATTTTTTAATTTTAATTAAATTGAATTTTTTTAAATAGATTTTCATATTAGGTGAATGTATCAATGAAAATAGGAATTATTTCAGATGGGAAATATGGCGAAAGAGCTTTTAAAAACATTAAAAAAAGGTTTACGGCAATATTGATACTTGTTCCGGATATTCCCCCAAATATTATATTGGATGATGACATAAATCTTAATATACCTGATTGTGATTTGTATCTCTCATATGTTCGCCATCCTGATATTATATTGGAATTGGCTTCAATCAATAAACCATTGATATTAGGAATATTGCCTGGACATGGTTTATTAAAACAAGCTCAAGCTATAAACCCGAAAGTAATTGCTCCTATTACTATGTGTTCATTGGAGCCTAATACGGGAATTCCTGAAATTGATGAATTTGCTCAATTTTACGGAAAACCGATATATAATGTTGAACTTGATAATCATAATACAATACAAAAGATACATGTTATAAGATCATCTCCATGTGGTTCATCAGAGGCGGGCGCAAAATTTATTTTAAATAAAAAGTTATCCATTAAGAACCTTCAAGAGTTTGCCCTTCAAATATGTCATGAATGCAGAGCTCCGAGGTTTGGTCATACATGTGATAAAGAAATTTCTGGAATTCTTCATATTTTATGTTTATGGAAAAGTCTAAAAGATACGAATATTGGTCAGATAAATGGGGATTTAAATAGATTTTTCAACAAAATGAAACAAGAATTCAAAACAAAGATTGATTTCATTTATAGAAGTAATTTATGAATCTAAGTATCAAATTGGTAATTTTAAAAGATAAAAAAATAATAAGATTACTATTAATTTTTTATTCTAATTCAAATTCAAATCCTTTTTCCTTTAATTTATCTAAAACATGTTGAACGACTTTCTTAATTTCTTCTTCTTTAATGTTGCTTAATTTTGGTAAGTTTTTAAAACTACTGAGATCGTTTAAATTCATTTTTTTCTTTGGAATTACATCTTGAACTTCTATTATAAGATCTGGTTTTATACCTAAATTCTTTAAGATAGTACTAGAACAAGAAGTTCGGCATCCGTTTAAAACAACTACAAAACTATTGTTTAAATGATTTTTAGTAATTTCTACTAATCTTTCTTTATTTAATAGAACGTTCTTGAGGAAAATTGTAGAGCAAAATAAAGAGCTGAATTGGGAAATCGGAGAATTTTCAACTAACTCAATGGCAGCCTTATGAGCAATTTCCCCATGATATTCGGAACCTGAACATGGAATAAATATAATATTATCTTTTAAAGATTTTACATCCGCCATTATAATAACCCTTTTTCCTTCAATATCTCAGGTAATTTTTTCTTTAAGGAATAAGAACTTGTAAATATATGTTTTCCATCTACTACTACACAATTACTCCTTAAATTAAGTTCTTGGGCTTCTTTTGAATTTAAATCTTTAGTTTGGAATTCTATATAATCCCTATATTCCGTAAGGACCATAAAAACCAAATTCATAAAACGTTCCCACATACAAGCGCACACATTTAAAGGAACATATATATCCACTTTTACTTTATCTTTTTTTTGAGTCGATTGTTTTATTTGAGTAATTTTAAATTCACACCTCTATTTTTTCTTGAAGCTTTACAATTTCTCTAAATTTATTATTATTTTTTATTAAATTATCTGCAATTTCCAAAATTTTAAAGATCTTAGGATCTTTAATTTTAAATAATTTTTTAACACCTACTTTCCTTTCTTCTAAAATATCTACTTCTGTAAGAGTTTTCAAGTGCCGCGAAATTGTAGATTGAGATTTTCCAAATAAATCTTCGATATTGCAAATACATATCTCTTGACCATCTCTGAATAATTCTAAAAGATGCAATCGTGTCTCATCCGATAAGGCCTTAAAAATTTTAGATCTTAATTGATTTATATTATACATTTTATATTCATTTATTTGCATTTATGCATTTATATGCATATATGGAAAAAATGATTCATAAATAAATATATCTTACGATTATAAAAAGAAATTAAAAATTGATTTTTTATTACAAAAATAAAATTATCATCAAGACTTCTGCAATTTTTTGCTTTAATGTTCAAGAGAAACCTGAAATCGCTAAAAAAGACGATCAATGGCTTAAATACCGATTTAAAATTCTTTTGCCCTATTATTTAAGATATCCGAATTATTCCGATTTCGATAATAATGATTATTACTTATGTAAAATTTAATATTTTTAAAAATTTGTCTTAATATTAATTTATAATAACCCTCCATTTATTTTAAAAATGCAAATATAAAACATCAATATTATGTTAAACGATAAATTGAACTCAATATTGAATATCATAAAGGAAATTTCTAATAGCAAAAAAATGCTATTTGATTCTTTATCAGAATTAGATTTTGAAGATAGAGAAAATCAATTAAAAAGAATTTATAACATAATAATACAAAACAATGAACTTATAAACAAACTAATTAAACAGAGTGAAAATATAGGGGATATAAAATTAAAAAAGGGAATATCTCCAGAAAATGCTTTCATAGATATGATCATTACGGAAATAAAGGAAAATCCCTCTAAAAAAGTATTCTTTTTAAATGAATTCTTGAATAAATTCCAAGAAATTTCCGAAAATGATAAGAAGGTTTTATTAAATACTTTAAAAAACACTTCAGTATCAGAGCTGAAAGAGAAAATGCTCTCGCTTGTAAAAATCTTTAAACTTAAGATAAATTAAAAGAGAATAAAATAAAAAGTATTAGAATTTAGAAAATTTTTTTATTAATTCGATTCAGATTTAGCTTTTTCTCCTTCATGAGAAAGAATGTTAAACATAGCAAGTAATTTCATCAAAGTTTTTATTCCTTTAAGTTTAATTTTCCTCGTGATAACTTTTAAAAGCATTTTTCCCGTAGAAAGTTTTCCCATAGCGATGTCTAAAAAAATTTGAGTAGTGGTTTCGAGTTTACCATTCCATCCGAGCTTTTTCTTTTTCAACTCTTCTTTAGGTGTATTTTTTACGGCATCAACCTCAATTTCTCCATTTTTTACGGTAATCAGAGCAGCAAATTTGCCATCCTTTGCATTTAATAATATTTTAAAGTTATCATCTTTAAACTTTTTTTTAAAAAAATCATTACTGTTAAGAGGCTCAAGTTGTCTTCCAATTACACCTGCAAAGCCTCTAAGTCTTTTCTTTTTAGGCTTTTTTTCTGACATTTTAAATCGATTTCTTTATTATATAAATTATATATTATAATTAGAAATACGATCTTGTTTTATTAAAAGATTAAGAAATTTAGTAAATCATAATTTAAAAATGAGGAAGATGGAGTTATCTTTAAAATATTTTATAAAAGAATTAATCTCCTCCGGACTCTTCTAGACCGGTAAAAAATTCTTCAAATGCCTTTCGATCTTGAGCGGAGATCTTATCTCCTTTAAATCCATTTTTTACGATAATAGGTGTTATTTCCTTATCATCGTGTTTAATTGTTTTAACAATTTTAAACTCTTTTTGATCTGTCTTTTTTAATTCAAATTCTTCATTACATGCTTTACAATAAAGCTTTCCATTTTTTGGAAGCAATATATTGCTACAATTAGGGCAGAATTTCATTTTCCCGTCATCACCTTTTTTTGTGAATTTTTAAACTTTACGGTTTTTCGTTTTTTTTAACTCAACTTAATGATAAAATAAATTTCCATATTTAAAGATTATTAAAAATCATATTATTACGAATCATACAACTATATAAATTTTAGGTCTTTCAAAATTAGAACGACAATAAATTATACTTATGAAATATTAAATAAGTGAGTGGTAGTATTTATTAAGCCAAAAATAACCTTAGGAAATTTAATTTAAATGATTATTTATATAAACGAGGAATTAAATTTTCAAATCTTCAAATTAATAATTTTACAAAGATTATAAATAATAATTTATGAAAAATTTGATTTTTTTAAATATATCAAAGAGTTTAGATGAAAATCATGGAAAAAAAAGTATTAATTTTTGCACATAGAGGTGCCAGTAAATTAGCTCCCGAAAATACCTTAAGAGCATTCCAAAAAGCAATTGAACTTGGCGCGGATTATGTAGAATTTGATGTACATGAAACTAAAGATGGTGAAATTGTTATAATACATGATGATGATGTTGAAAGAACGGCAGGAGTAAAAGGAAAGATAAAAGAAATGACCTTAAAAGAATTAAAGGAATTAGATTTTGGAGAAGGAGAAAAAATCCCAACTTTAAAAGAATTAATAGAACTTGCTAAGGGTAAAATAGGACTTCAGTGCGAGATAAAGGTTAGGGGAATTGCAAAAAAAATTGTTGAACATTTTAAGGAAGCAGATTTAATTGATTCAACAATTATTAGTTCGTTTATTCATGATGAATTACTTGAGGTTAAAAAATATGCTCCTGAAATAAAACTGGCTCCTTTAGTATTTGGTATTAAAAAAAATAAAATGATTAGAGAAGCTATAGAACATAAATACTATGCAATTCATCCTTTTTATAAATTCATTAATCAAAAATTTTTAGATGAGGCTCATAAAAATAATATAAAAATAAATACTTGGACCGTGGACTCTAAAAGTCGAATGAAAAAATTAATCGAAATGAGGATCGATGGAATAATTACAAATGATGTAGAATTAGCAAAAGAAGTCTTAAGCGAGTTTCAATAAAACGTAAAATTTTAATTATCGATGATTATTTTAGCCTTTTTTCATTAATTTTTTTAAAAAAATATTTGAGCGTAGATTTAATTTATGTCAAATTTTAGTAAAAATATCGATTGGGAAAAATTGTTTAATCCAAGAGGTATCGCCATCATCGGTGCTTCATATAATCCTACCGGAGGAGGTTTTTTCGCTAGAGTAATGGAAGGTAGGACAAGAAAACCCGTTTATTTATTTAATCCAAAATTAGCGGGAAAGGAATTATTTGGTTTTAAGGTATATTCATCTATTTTAGAGATTCCTGAAGATAACCCGATTGATTATGCTATAATT
>CAZVTX010000220.1:0-6661 GCA_964629395.1 uncultured archaeon | reverse complement strand
CTGATGATATTGAATTTTTTCAAGATGGAAGTGTTTCTCCTTATGAGAAAAAATATCTTGGAGATGTTCTCTCTTATGATGAAAGTAGTAATTCTGCTAATATTGAAATTATTAATAAAAATATCCCGTTGACATTAGGTTCTGACCTGATAATTGATGGTCCTGAAACTTTTTCCATTGAAAAAGTGAAAAAAATAATTATAAAAGGTAAAAAGGTTAATTCAGTAATTAGGAGAGAAAATGATGAAAAAATAAAAATTAATATGCCTATTTCCGGAAAAGCAAAAATAGGCGATAAAGTTTATATCATTTCAAAAAGATTGTATTATTGTACTTAGTTCTTCTAAGTATAAGTTGCTGTATAATTAGACCTATTTAATGTATAATATAACAAGTAAAAGATTGTAGAAAGAAGATGGTTCGCTTATTAAAGAAGGGGAAAAATTTACTATGCAATTATTGCGAAGTAAAAATGAATGAAATTTTTTTATGGCAATGTCCCAATTGCGGCTATGAGGGTCAATCCGAGGTCTGTGATAATTGCAACAGCAAAATGGAAAAGGTGGTTTTGCTGCAATGCCCTGAATGCGGCAATATTATTGATGAGGAAACTTTAAAAGAAAAATGGGAATTAAAAAAGAAAATTAAGCAATTAAAATGAGTTTTGAAGAAAAAAGAAAGGAATTGGTTAATAGTCTTATTAAAAGGAAGATCTTAACCAAACCTGAAGTTATTAGGGCTATGTTAACGGTGCCCCGTGAAATATTCGTTAGAAAAAAATCTCGATCTTCTGCATATATAGATTCACCATTATCTATAGGTAAAGGGCAAACAATTAGTGCACCGCATATGAATGCGATGATGTGTGAATATCTTGATTTAAAAGAAGGTGATAAAGTCTTAGAAATAGGTACTGGTTCAGGATATCATGCGGCATTGTGCGCAGAAATTGTAGCCCCTAAAGATTCTGAAAATCCCGGTCATGTTTATACTATAGAGCGTCATTTAGAGTTAGCAGAAAGAGCTAAAAGAAAACTTGCTGAAGCGGGTTATGCCGATAGGGTGACGGTTATTCATGGGGATGGTACATTGGGGTATCCTGAGCAAGCACCTTATGATAAAATCCTTGTCACAGCAGCTTCTCCAGAAAAGATACCCCCTCCTTTAAAAGAACAATTAAAAGATGGTGGAATATTATGTATTCCTGCAGGTTCTAAACATTTCGGACAAAATCTTTATATCGTTTATAAAAAAGGCGATAAATATGAAGTAAAAAGAATAACGGGTGTAAGATTTGTACCTCTAATCGGAAAATACGGATTTAATGCTTAAAGCTTTTTTATAATTACTTATCTTCTTTAGTTTCAAACTTTTTTTTGAATTTTTCAAGTTTTTTCTCCAATATTTTTTTGCGAACTTCATTTACAAATTTACATCGTTGGATATTTTGACAAAGTAATGAATCGCAACCATTCCAACAACTTTTTTTATTATATATTGTATTGATCATAATATTCACCTCTCCATTTTCCCCATCTAAGATAATTACTTAAAAGAGATATAATAATGTCTCTATTTTGTTATGAAATAATCGAAAGCAAATTGCATAAAAAGAATAAAGATAATATTGAAAAAAATTATAAATTATAAAGATAGAATTAGCTATTTTTAGTTTTTTTAAGTCGTTTTTTCAATAAGGACTTTCGAATTTCTTGTATTTTTGGGTTATTTAAGATTTGGAGCTTTAGAGATCGATGCGGGTTAAATGTTGGTTTTCTCTCGTAATATCTATATTCTCTAATAAAAATCTACACCTCGAAAATCCTTGAATAATATTACGTTTTTGATCTATTTAAATGTGATTTTTTTTTCACTTGTTTTGGCACAATAAACATATTTGTAAAATGCATTCATGATTTAAATTAATGAATTTTAATACTAATTTGAACTTCAAACGATTTATTTAATTTAAATTGAGTTATTAAATTGATTCCCTGATATATCTCCTTATATCCTTCATCTGTAAATGCATAGGCAATTATTGGAAATTTAATTATTTTTGAGCGCCCTGTATTGCTTGAAGTGGTAATATTCAGTGTTAAATCATAAGATTTGTCATATGCTTTAAAGTCATTCCCGATATATTCAAATGGTTCTAATAATGAATTATCCTTCTGTTTTATTTTTAAATCGGTGCTACTCCATTGAAACTCTCTTTGATCGCCGTTAAAGAAAAATGGAATGTCTATGCCGATATTTACACCATTAATTATTCTTGAGAGAGCTTCGGGATTATCATTATTAAATTCTCCCGTAATGAATAAGAGAATATTATTTTTCTCTATCATTATTTTTTTTTGTAATTTGCAAGGAATATAATAATCTGATGCAGGATCTTTCACTTTCCCTGTTTTTTCCAAAATTATATGAGCTGCTTTTTCATTACTTTTTGCTTCAATTACCTGAAATTCTCCATTTAAAAAATCTGCAAATTCAAAATATGAATCTTCATATAAATGTTGTAATGTCACATCACCATAAAAAAACCGGATTCTTAGCATGCTTCTACGATATTTATCATTTTTTATTTTATTATTCTCATTTTCTTTTTCTTCGTCATGATATGCTTCTCTCCATCTTGTTAGCGTATTTAAAAGATTGTATGATTTTGGTTTATAGTCTAATTCAAAAATCGTACCGCCATCAAAAGGATTGAAATATACATTTAGAATATCAGATTCGATGATTAACTCATTTCTGCTATTTTTAATAAAATCTTCAGTTATAATGCTTATATCTTTTTTTAGGTCAGTCTTTGTTTTTTCGGATATTATCTTGTTTATTTCATCAATTATCTTTTCGGCATTTATAAGATGAGTATAGACGGAGAATCTTAAGAATTGTAAATATATCCCACCAAACATACCATGCCAATAACAGTCGTTACACTGAGATTTGTAAATTTCATCCCAAGCTTGTTGAATCTTAATTTGTATCTTTTTTATTAGATCCTCATCTTTAATATCTTTAATTCGCTTCTCGATGTTAATCAATTTCTCTCTGACATAGAGCATTTTTTTATGCATATTATTTGATTCAGGATACTTAACCAAGAAATAGCGCCAAAATCCTCCCTTGAGAAACATATATAAATCTTGTTGATTCGGATCTTTTCGTAATGTCTCCCGAATTTCTTCAAATCTTTCTCTAATATGTGTTGGTAAAACCCATTCTTCCATTTTATCATAACTAGCAGTTGGCAGATATACTAAATTTCTTGCGGGAAATTTCTTGATATATTCAGCGCAGGTTATGGATTTAATCCATTTATTATTAATTATTTGTTCAAAAAAAGCTGGAATAAATGGTTTACCGCCATCGCCTTCTTGATGCCCGCAACCATCAACATAACAAATCTGATGAGTAGTTCCCCACACACCCATTTTTTCAGCGTCTGATATGAAGAGGCAAACTCGATCTCCTTTTTCATTTGCAGCTTTTCTTAAATAATCTATAGACATATAAGTTGGCTTCCAAGGCATTAAATAGCGAAGCGGTTCATTTATAGGAAAAATTCGAAGTGTTTTTCCCTCATCCTCAGTAATATATGTATAAAAAGTATCTTCTTCCGTCAATCCTGTGGATCTAAAATGATTATCATCTACAATCACATATTTTAATCCTACTTCATTAAGAAAAGACGGGTAATGAGGTTCCCACACTCTTTCCGATAACCAAGCACCGCTAACTTCAAGTCCAAATTCATTTTCTATAAGGTCTGATAACTTTCGCATTTGAGCAATTTTATCTCGATGGGGTATAATTGCAAAAATAGGTTCATAATACCCCCCCCCTATTATTTCAATTTGTTTACGTTCCGCCATTTCTTTTATTTTTTTTATAAAATCTGGTTTGTGCTCGATTAACCATTCTAGCAAATTACCCGAAAAATGTAGCGTTACCTTTACTTCCGGATATTTATATATGTTATCAATTAAAGGGCCGTAAGATTTTTTAAAACAATCTTCGTAAACCCATGGAAAATTATCAACGGGTTGATGAAAATGAAAAACGATAGGGAAATAAATTGTTTTTTCTGTCATTTATTTTACTTTAAAATCATGTTTTTATTAAATAATTAAAAATGCGTAATGATTAATTTTTTTTGAATAATATAAATAATTATTATTAAATTACATAAAACGATAAATGATTAAAATGTTAAATTATATAGATAAATCTTTGATAAAAGACATATTTAACTCAAATGAATTTAAAGGTTGGTTGCTCTCCAAACGTTGGTTTGGAGATAAATGGATATTATCTGGTTTAGATTTTAATATAGAGATTAATTATTTTGAAATTATCGCAGAACGTATCTTTCTTACGGTAATTGAAATACAAAAGGGAGATTATAAGAAAGATTACTTTTTACCCGTGATTTATTACAAAAGAATTCAAGAAATTTTAGAACCTAGTGAAAAATCAAAGGAAAATGTAATTAAATTAACAGAAAGTACATTCAGCAAGAAAATTATATTAGATATAGGTGGAGAAAATAAAATTCTCACCGTTAATCTGGTTGAAGCAGAATATTGTATTTTCTTTTGGAAAAAAATTCTTTTTGATAAAGAGCTTGCGGAAAAATTTCCTTCAATATCTTTGCTTTTGGATTTATATGAAGATCAATTTCAAGACGAGATTAATATGAGAAAAGTTCAAATATTTACTGAGGCGGGATTATATCCAACCCAATATGAATTATTTATAGAACAATTAGGTAAAGGAAATACTACTAATTTATTGTTTTTATTAACCATAAGGAATATTAAAAAGCCTACAGAAGATATTACATTTGTTTTAAAATCATATAAAGAACATATTGAGAGTTTAGAGCCTTCAAAATTATTTGTTTTAGTAAAAAATAATTTTCCAAATTCTCCAAAAATTTATGGCACCGTAAAAATTAAAGATACAGATATTATTGGAATATTAGAGGCTGTTTCAAATGAAGGTAATTTAGGTGATATTTTTTGGAATGAATTAAATGATATGTTATATAAAACCTTTAAGGATATTAATGAGAATTATACTAATTTAATGGAAAAAGAAAAAGTAAAACAAGTAATAAAAGAAAATTGTATTGAAACTTTAAAAGTATCCCAACAAATAGGACATGATATAGAAAAACTACATCAAGCATTAATTTTAACTGATGATGAGATGTATAATCCTAAAATAGTTGATAGTAAGAGTTATTTAAATGATTATACAAGAAAATTAAACAAGATGATTGATGATCTCCAAAATATGATGTCTGAACAGAAAACAACGTCCTTTGTAAATTTACCAAAAATAAATTCTATACTCATTGATATTAGAGATATTGTAGAAAGATTCAAATCTGAATTTTCAGAAAAAGAAATTCGTATCCAGCAGGTCCATCAAGATTTACATATGGAGCAAATATTATATGAAAAAATTGATAATAATTATAAATTTTATTTCATAGATTTTGAAGGTGATCCTCAATTATCTTTGGAAGAAAAGAAATCAAAATTTCCGATTGAAAAAGATCTTGCATCTTTCTTAAGAGCACTCAGTTATATTAAATTTAACACCTTGATTGGCTTTATAGAAAAAAATATAATTCAAAAAGATAGTCATCAAGTTCCTGAAGAAATATTGTATAATATTTACTTTAGAAAGGCAGCCAGACCCTTAAATGACATATTAAATGTTATTGCAAAATTCTTAGATATATGGGAATTTAAATTAATGGGAAAACTATTAAAGGGGCTTAAAGTAAATTATACCTTAATTACATATTTCTATATAGAGAGAACCTTATATGAATTGAATTATGAAATTTTATTTAGACCTGATAAAATAATAGTTCCTATTTTAGGTTTAAAAGAAATTATTGAGAGAAATTAATTACTTCTTCTTTTTATTTATTTTATCTAAATTTGCATATTCAAAAGAGTAATGATCAGAATCACGATGTATTGGTTTAATTGTTGAATTATATTTATCTCTAATTTTACTACTTTTTTCTATTTCACTTTCTATCCATGATTTATCGAAATCTCCTTGAAAACCATTTGTAATTAAATACCATGCGAAAGATTCAACAAATTTTTTAGGACCAAATTGTTTTGAAAATAATATATAATTATCATTATCAATAAATTTTTTAAAGAAGCCAAAATGCTCACACATATCCAATTTAAATTCTATATCATTATCTTTTCCTTTTATTCTTGCAAGGTCATTTATATAACGTGCTAATTCTTCTCCAAGCTCTATTTGTTTTGCTTCATCTAAAGTTGAGATTATGTCATAAAAAAAATTTCTTTTTATTATTATTAAGTCATTTTGGTTCATTGATTTAATTGAACCTCGGTCAATTTGAATGTATTTAGCCATATTCAGATAATTTCGAAATAATTCTGCTTTAGTTATCCTTAAATTGTTGGAAATTTCTTCAATTTCCTTATCTAAATCATTATCAACTCTGATCGTTAGAACAGAGGTAGATTTCTTCCCAACTTCTTTTTTTTTTGCCATTTTTATTTAAATCCGGTTATTCTTTCTTATTTTATATTGTATTTAAAATAAATATTTGTATTCTAAAGTAACTAATAGAATTTAAGATTTA
>CAZVTX010000219.1:0-6669 GCA_964629395.1 uncultured archaeon | reverse complement strand
TTCTTAAAAATAATACTTATAACGGATGGGATGATGGTATAAATAATAATTGGGACAATGGTTCGATTGGAAATTATTGGGATGATTATACTGGTGCTGATTTAGACAAAGATGGTATAGGTGATACTCCATATAATGTTTCTGGAGCTACAGGAAGTAAGGATTATTATCCCATTATTAATGATGGGCCCCCCTCGATTAAAATAATAAGTCCTGGAAACTCAAGCTTTTTCAATAATCCTCCAAATGTTCAAGTTTTAATTACGGATAATAATGGAATCAACTCAACTTGGTATTCAATTATTGGAATTAATGATAATAAACCTTTTACTGTTAATTACTTCACGATCGATAGTATCTTGTGGAATTCTGCTGGGGAAGGCAATCTGATAATTAGAATCCATGCAAACGATTCATTAGGATACTTGAGACACAGAGATCTCCTTATAATGAAAGATACAGTTAAGCCTATGATTATCATTAATAGCCCATCAGAAGGAGCTATATTTAGAAAAAATGCTCCCATTTTCAACTTAACAATTACTGACATTAATCTTGAAGATAGTATAGGATACTACATAAATGATTCACCAATCCCCTTTTTAATCCAAGTAGTATCCGGCATTAATATCATCCATATCAATGAATCTGAATGGGACGCCCTTCCTGAAGGAAATGTAACTATTCGATTTAGCATGACTGATAAAGCTGGAAATGTAAACGAGGTCACTATTACTTTAATTAAACAATTACCATCAGGAACATCTCAACCAGCAATACCAGGCTACAATTTGGTTATAATTTTTAGCTCAATAGCTATATTTTCGATAATAATTAAAAAGAAAAAACTTTACTAATATCTTTTTAATTTTTTTTATGTTATTTTTTTCTTTACATTCTATCTTTCGAAATTAATATTATTCTTTATTATTAAAATTAAAGCTTTAAGATATAGTTAGGTTTAACAATATTAAAAACGATATTTTTACAATATTTAAAAATCAAGTTGAAAGGGAAGATCTTTATAATATTTATCAAACTTTTAGTGATATCATATTAGCATGGAAAAAAAATGATTAGGAATCATTGGTCAATAAACATCAAAAATAAGATAATAAAATGCTCAATAATTAATAATTATTTATGTAGATTAACGAAATCTTTAAATAGGAAGATAAAAAAGAAATGTATGCAAACTAAATTTTTGACAAAAATTTTAAATATTAAAAAGAGGTGGGCTTAAAATTAAGAAATATACAGAAGAATCATTAAGAATAACTCTCCTTTTATTCTTAGCAGCACTAGGTTTTTTAGCAATGATCAGCGTGAGTAAGTCTGGTTTTATCCCACCAGAAAATCCACCATGGCATTATCACAGATTTAATAGAATTTGGCATGAATTTTTTTGGCAAACAAGATGGGAATTAAAAACTGATCTTCGAGTAAATTATATGCAAAGCTCTGGAGCAGATATTTATTCTTATAGTGTTGAAATGTCAGGGGCTTATGTTTATCATTCATATTGGTTAACTTTTGGATATTATTCTGATATAGATTATCAAAAAGATGGTTTATATTATACATGGGTTAAACATTATAATAGGGCTCATTTTGAAACAACTGATGGATTAAATCATGTTATTGCACATTCTTGGATAAAAATCAAAGAATATTATAATCCCACTTTTAATGCTTATTATGAACATCCATATGGACCACCAACTTACATTTTAACAGAATATCTATTAGTTTCAGTAAAATAATTTCTACAAATGGAGTTGATTAAGTTCAATGAGAAAATATTTAAGTTTTAAAAAATCTTTATTTTTTTTTTTATTATTAATTTCTTTTTTTCATATTTCCATCATCCCTTTCATTAATTATGGATATTCAGATAAAATCTTCCTTAAAAATAATTATTATTATATAAAATATGAGAGTAATTTCTACTTTCTTTATTTTAATAAACCAGTTTTCGATGGGAAAGAACATTTTGATTGTGAATATTATAATTTAAGATTAACAATAAAATTATTTAATAATTCATTAGAAAATATTATCTCATTTAAATTACAATTAATTAGTAAATTGGATCCAGAAATTATATATTCCTTAACAAGAAATTATTCTTACAATCATAAAGAACGTGCTATTTATTATCAAAATAATAATTCTAAATTAGGAGTAATCCCATTATTCATTAATAAATCGCTTTCAAATGATGAAAACTGCCTTATAGCTAAATTTAGAAATGAATCTATTTATGGAATCTATAAGGAGAAATCGGGATACTTAGAATTAAGCGGATACAGGTATGCCTATAATTATGTTTTAATAGATGATACGTATGGAAATTATACTGCTTATTACTATTCGGATTATGGAAATGCGCTTCTTTATTGGGAAATTGGAAACAGAAAGGCTTTAACACTCAAGAATATATTTAGTATTAGAATTTTTAGTGGCGATATATGGATAACAGAAACGAATCTCGATTTGAAGCAAACTCCTATAAATTATTTGGAAAAATCCTTGCCCAATATTATTTTGATTATAATTCTAACTTCAATACTTATTTTTGTTTTTATTACTGTATTTCTATTAATAAGAAGAAAATTGAAATTGCTAAATAAAAGAAAAAGAGGAGTTAGAAGGAGGGAGAAATATCCGCGATGGTGAGTTTAAAATTATGGTACAAGAAAATTAAATATGTTAAGAAGAAAAAGATAATTTTAATAATTTTTTTTGTGTCCATTCCTCTAATTGTTTTTAATAGCATTATTATGACAACTTTAAACACTTATTTTGAAGCTTTTGAGGAATTTACTTACCAAAATTATATATCGGATCTGTCTATTAAACTCCAAAATCACGATTTTAAAGAAATGTATGAAAAAATTGAAGATTCATTAGAAGGTTATCCATTAAAAGGCATCACTTCACAATTTTCTAAAGGAATGACAATGAATGCATCTTTTTATGATATAGATTCAAATTTAACACTTTTTTTACAAAATTATTCACTCTATTTTATAAATTGGCATTTTTCTTCTAATGTAATAAAAAAACATTACTTGGAGGAACTTATAGAAATAGAACTTGGTCAATTTCCGAGAGGAAATAATGAATTATTACTTCCAATTGCTTTTAAAACTTCTCACGATATTTCTATTAATTCAACCATTAAATTTCAATTAAACCCACATTCAAACATTAATGTATCTGTAAGTGGTTTTTATAGCGGTGTAGAACTATATAGATTTTCTCCGAATTCAGCATTTATTTTTGGTATGGAAAATATTTCCTCCAATTTATTATTTCAAGCATTATTAAATATTAGCAGCTATACTGATTATTTTATATACTTAGATCATAAGTTTATGGATATCTTTAATACCAATAATTACATATTGAGATTAGAAAATGCTGAGTATAAATTAAGGAGAGGACTCTTACATTATTTGAGTTCTCCAGAAGATGTTAGTTCTTCTGCTTCCTTATACAGGCAATCTGCAGAATTTAGTGAGTTTATTAATCAAGTTGCTTCGGATATACTTTTAATAATCATTCCTATTTTAATGGTTATTTTTTTTTACAATCTTTTCTTAGGCAACTTAATATTAAGCGAAGAGAAACCTTATTGGGACCGCATAAAGCTCTATTTATCACTTAGAAATTTTAAATTGCAAGTATTCGTAGAAATATTTTTGAACTCAATTTTTTCTTATTTATTTGCTAATTTTATTGGATTAATTCTTTTCTTTCTACTTTTATCAACATTTTTAGGTAGCTTTGCCTTTACAGATATTTATTTACCCGAAAGTTATTGGATTTTAACGTTTACATTCTTTTTCTTTTATATTATTATTTTATATTTAACAATATTGAAATTATATTCCAAAAATCAAATATCAACATTAAGAAAAAAAAGATGGGATCATTGGAAAAAAGGTAAGAGGATTCCAAAAAAAATATTAATTTCTCTAATTATTATTGTTTTTTTTCCTGCAATTGATAAACTTGTATATATCATCGCCATTTACTATAATAATCCTTTACTTACATCAATTAAATATCTTCTAAATTCTAGTTCCGATTTTATTAAGTCATTTTATTCAACTATTTTCTTAATTACGTTTTTATCAATATTTTCACTTACCTTAATCAAGCTTTCTCAATATATCATTAATAAAAGATTCATTTCAAAAAAATTAGGTTTTCGAAAATATCCTGGAACAAAAAATTTTATTCATTATAAATCAAGAAATATAATATTAATTCTTTTAATAATAAGCGTCGCCTTTGGTTACATAAATTATAATCATTTTATGAATATCAATAAATCTTCCAGGTCTGAATACATGATATATACTGAGTTTGGTTCGGATTATAAAGTATATGAACCATATTATTTTAATAAAACTATTGAGCTTTCAGCTTTTGTTAATGAATCTTTTTATTGCGAAATAAAATCACTTCCAGGACAAGTCAGCCATCCCTTTGTACTTGAAAAATATATGGTCTTTATTACATTAAGTCCAGATAAATATTATTCTGTATTAAATTCAATATCATTGAATTCATTCGATTTAACACTTATTAACGCTATTAAATCCTTAAAAAATAATGAAATTTTAATTCCATCTTTCTTTAAAATAAAATATGGTTGGAAAATTGGCGACATGTTGAAAATCCAACCTAAAAATACATCAAGTTCTTCTTATTATGGAGAATATTTGGAAGATTATGAAAAACAATTTGAAATTAAGGGATTTTTCAATAATTTTCCTGGATTAGATAGAGATGATTATATATCTGGCTTGCCTTTTTTTGAGAATGGCGTTCTTATGATAACTGCTCCAGAATTTAATTATACTGAGCAATTTAAACCCATTCCAATATTACACTCATATTTAATTAAGGATTTTCCTAATTGTGAATTGATTCTTGAAAGTCTAACCCATAACTATAGTTATATTTATTCTCGAAGCTTGAACACGGAATTAACGCGACTTAAAACTTCATACCAGCAGTTTTCTAGTAAATATATTTCTATTCTTTATTCATCTTTTATCTTTTCATTCATATTAGTAACATTTTTTTTATCATATCAATTTTTAAATGAGAATTCTAATGTCTGGGATTTATTTCAATTGTTTGGAATAAAATTGAATTCAATAAAGAGATTTGTGAGAAAAATTTTGCTTATAATATTCATATTAGCGTTTATATTAAGTTTCGTCGGAAGCTTGTGCGGGATTTTAATATTCTATTTAGATAATTTTAGATTTATAGCTGACTATTATATTTATCCAATTCAAATTCATTTCGATCCAATTAATATTATCTTTAATTTAATTTTTTTAATTATGATTGTATTAAATATTGAATTAATTCTTTCTAGATTTAAAATTTATGAATTAAGATTTAGTAATTTAAAAAAATATTTCTTAGAATAATTATGAAAAAATACTTTCGAGGTTAAAACTATGATTAATGAAACAAAAAATACTGAAAGCTCTAAAAAATTCATACAATGCAAAGATTTGGTTAAAATATTTTTTGATGGTTCTAATTCGGTCACGGCTCTTAGAGGAATTACGCACAGATTTGAAAATGGAAATATTTATGTTGTTTTTGGCCCTTCAGGAGCCGGTAAAACAACTTTTTTAAGTGTATTAGGAGGTTTAGAATTACCTACATCTGGTATTATAAATTTTAATGACAAATTTACTATTGATAATCAGTCTCAAGATTTATTTTATTATCGAATTAATAATGTCTCTTTTATCTTTCAAGAGCCTATCTTCATTCCATTTTTAACAGTTGAAGAGAATTTAAAATTTTTTAAAAATATAAGAAAAGAAAATTATTCTGAAAGGATTGAATGGATATTAAAGAAAACAAATTTAATAGATAGAAGAAAACATTATCCATATCAGTTGAGTGGAGGTGAAAAACAACGTCTTTCCATAGCAATTGCTCTTTTTTTAGACAATAACATTTGGTTATGCGATGAGCCAACAGGAACATTGGACACGGAAAGTAAAATCGAAATAATGAATCTACTTGAAGATATAATCAAAAATGATTCTTCAAAAGTTATGATAATAGTAACTCACGATCCTCTATTCTATGAAATTGCAGATGAAGTATTAATTTTAAAAGATGGAATGATCGATTTAGTTATCAAAAAAGAGGAATTAGATGATTATAAGACGAAATTGGGATTCTCTATCCAAAAAGCTACTAAATTATCGAGTGAATTTAAACGACAGAGCATTTTAAAAAAATTGGATGATATAAAAAAGGAATTGGATAAATTCTAATTTTACTAAATTAAAAATAGAAATTAAATAAATAATTTTTAAAATTACATAGATTCGTTTTATTTTTAATAATTTTATAAAAATTTTGACTTATATTAATTATTATGTACAAAATTCAGTACTTTAAGGATATGAATATAGAAAAAATACATAAAAATATATGGATAATATCACGTATGTTTTTCTAACCAATTAGATAAGTCTTTTAACACCATCTTCCGTTTTTCTTCAATCTCATTGTATACTTCGTGAAATAAGCCATCGTATTCGTGTATTTCCTTATCCTTCATTTTAAAATACGGCAATAGAACATCAAAACCCTGCATTGCCTTATCCTCCT
>CAZVTX010000218.1:0-6675 GCA_964629395.1 uncultured archaeon | reverse complement strand
ATATTATAGAGCCAAGCAATTTAAATAGGCAGACATTATATTCAAAAAGGGATATAGGTAAAAAGAAAGTAATTATTGCAAAGGACACACTTAATAAATTGGATAATTTAAACACCGAGCTTGAAGCTTTTGACTATGATATATTCAAGGATTGGAAAAAAACAATAGATATTGTTAAAAATAGCGATTATACTTTAAACGCTCTCGATTTACCTGAGGTTAAGAGGAGTTTAATAGGGATATTATGCCTTAAATTAAAAAAACCCATGATTTATGCTGGAACGGATCCTAATTCGGGTTATTCCGGAATGATATTATTCCAACAATCTTCTAATGATAAACCATGTTATGAATGTCTACAGGCAATTTTAGATTCATTAGATAAAAAATTAATTGAGGAATATTCGCTTAAAAACATTTTAAATTTTGAAAAAATTGATTGGTTAAAATTAGAGAAGCCCGATTTTAAAATGCCCACTTCTGGTGCAACAACAATAATAACGGCAATGTTTGCTTCTGTATTGGCTTGTAATTTATTAATACAAGATTTACATGGCTTTGATGTCCCAAATCGGATTATTTTCGATTTATTTTCTAATTCTATTGAACAATATCATTTGGAAAAGCGTGAAAATTGTGTGATTTGCTCTTAGAGAGAATTTTAAATTTTTTTTTACCTCATTCGTGAATTTTATATTTAAGTTTAGTTTATTTAATTAAAACAATAAAAGGAGAATTTTGGCGAAAGTGTTTCATATGGCTTGGGGCGGCTCTCTTAACAAGGATGGCACGAAATATTACAGAATAATTCGTGCTGCTGATAAAACTATTGAATTTATGGAAGATTTAAAACAATATTTATCGGATAAAGATAAAAAAATAATAGATAAGGCAATTGAAGTTATAACTAATCATATAAATAAATTATCCGAAGGGGAGATTAAGGATTCCTAATTAAATCGATTTATTCCAATAATTTTTACGAAAAGCGAAAAATTCATTAGATAATTCCTACTTATTATAATTAAGCAATGACGGAGAATTCTAAAAAAAATAAAGAAAAAATACAATTTGAGGGATTTTTTAAAGGAAATAAAGTATTAATCTATGATCCCGCAGCAATAGCAGAGTTTTATAAAGGATCTTATATCGGTAATATCGAAAAGGATGATAAAGGAAATGAGATTCTTGTATTAGACCCTTTAGAATCACTTTTATTATGTGAAAGAAAAAGATTGCTTTTACGGAAAAATAATGATAAATCAAATGAACCTTTAGATTTTGAACAGCTATTAACCTATTTTACCAATTATGATGAAAGATTGTGGTTTAAATATATAATTTATATGGATTTACGAAAACGGGGTTATATTGTTAGGACGGGATATGGAGATGGAATAGATTTCCGTGTTTACAAGAGAGGTGCCGATTTTGAAAATGATTCCGCAAAATATTTAATTTATCCCGTTTTTGAGGGTAATCCTATAGAATTAAAAGATTTAGACAAGATGTCGCGTATCGCTATGAGTTCACGGAAGGATTTAATCATAGCGACCGTAGATAGATTAAGTAAACCTATTTATTATAGTGTAACTAAATTTCAAATTTTACAAAAAGAAGAGAATAACGATTAAATTATGTCTGATAAATTTGTTTGTGATACTTCCGTTATATTTAACGGACAAATTATTACCCTTATAGAAGAGGGCGAATTGGGAGAAAAACCCGAAATATATATTACAAATATTGTTGTAGCCGAAGTCGAGTATAGAACAAATGTACATAAGGAAATCGGTTATTTTGGATTAAAAGTTTTAAAAGAATTAAGAAAAATGCATGATGAGGGGCTCATTACATTAAAGATTGTGGGACGCCGACCAAGTTTGGATGAAATTAAGATGGCTCCTGGCGGAGAATTAGATGCCATGATTAGAGATTATGCAAAAGAAATTAATGCAGTCCTTATAACCGCAGATAGAATTCAAGGAGATGTTGGCGAATTTGAAGGTCTGGAGGTTTTGTATGCATACGAAAGAAGACCCCCTAAAATTGAGACCGCCTTAACATTGAAATTATTTGATTATTTCGATGAGGATACCATGAGCGTCCATTTGAAGCGTAATTTACCTCCCTATGCTAAAAAAGGAGCACCTGGAAACTGGTATTTAGCTCAAATTGATTCAAAACCCCTTAACAGTAAATTAATTGAAGAAATTGCTATGGAAATTGTCGAAAAAGTGCGCGAAGATGAGCATTCATTCATAGAAATAGAGAAGGAAGGTGCAGTGGTGGCTCAATTGCGTGAATTCAGAATAGTCATAACCAGACCTCCATTTTCTAATGATATTGAAATAACTGCCGTGCGTCCTTTAGTTAATTTAACTTTAGATGATTATTCTATAGATAGAAGACTTAAAAGGCGTTTGAAAAAAGCCGAAGGTATTTTAGTTGCCGGATCTCCTGGGGCAGGAAAATCCACATTCTCAGCAGCTTTGGCAAATTTTTATGTTGATCAATCTAAAGTCGTTAAAACACTTGAAAGTGTGCGGGATTTGCAGGTAAGACCAGAAATCACACAATATACGAAATTAGAGGGAAGTTTGGAAAATTCAGCAGATATATTACTCTTAGTTCGACCAGATTATACGATATTTGATGAGGTGCGAACTACAAGAGATTTTGAAATATATTCTGATTTCCGTCTTTCGGGAGTAGGCATGGTGGGCGTAGTCCATTCATCTTCAGCTATAGATGCTATTCAGAGGTTTATCGGCAGAATTGAATTAGGAATGTTACCATCCATAATCGATACGGTAATATTCATTGAAGGCGGTGATATCTCTACCGTTTTAACTTTAAAAATGACGGTTAAAGTGCCTTCTGGATTGAGGGACAAAGATCTTGCCAGACCGGTTGTAGAAGTAAGAGATTATAGGACGGGACAATTAGCATATGAGATTTATTCTTTCGGACAAGATATTGTTATTAATCCCGTAAAACCCATTAGAAGTAAACATACCGATGAAAATTTCGATGATTTTATCAAGGAGTTTAAACGTAAAAAATACAAGGGAAAAATTGATATTGATGTTATTGTAAAGCCCGATAAAATTATTTTAAAGGCGGATCCTCGATATGCAAGCAAAAATATCAATGTTTATGCCGGTTCTCAATTAGTATTTTCGGGTTCATTAAGTAGAAACGGTGACATTAAACTTTCTTTGTCTCATAAGGAAGCAAACAAGATATTAAAACAATTAGATAAAAATAAAGAAATCTACGCAAAAATTAGATGAAAAAATTTCTAAAAATTCTCTTTCCTATAATTTACCTAAAAATTTTTTTACTTTATTTACAATTGGGGGGAGCACTTCTGATATTAAATTAAAGAATCGGAGATCTGCAACGGTATCATATGGAGTCTCTCCTTTATTTAATATAATTAATTTTGCACCATTATTTTTCGCAATTCCGGGCATATTAGCCGCTGGCGTTACTACTAAACTGCTCCCTATAACAAAAAAAACATCCGCCATTTGAGAGCGATAAATCGCTTCTTGTAATTCATCTTCAGGTAAAGGATCTCCAAAATTAACGATACTTGAAATAATTCTTCCCCCACAATAAGGACAGTTAGGTTGGCCTTTTCTCACGGGATCAGTTCGATAACCATTTCCCCATTTTCTTTTATCCCAACCTGCTTCTTCGAAAGTCATTTTTTTATTGCATTTTAAACATCTCATAAAATATATATTTCCGTGCAATTCGGACATTTTATCAAATGGAATCCCTGATTTCGCGTGTAATCCGTCTACATTTTGAGAAATTAAATAATCTAATTTGCCCATTTTTAATAGTTCTACAATTGCATAATGGCCTTGATTTGGCTTTACTTGATCCCAAGGTGGAGTTTTAGGAGGTGGAAGACCTTTATCCCTACGTGTCCAAACACCATCAGGCCCACGGTAATCTGGAAGTCCGCTGTCCGTGGAAATACCTGCTCCGGTAAAAACAACTAATCTTTTCGATTTTGCAATCCATGAAGCAGCAATTTCAATTTTTTTCGTTAAATCCATGTTATTTAAATAAACAAATTGATTATAAATATTTTTAGGGATTTAATCATAAAGCTTTTTTAATTTATTCAAAAGAAGTTTGAGATTCTCCTTTAATTGATAAGAATCTACTACGCTGTATAATTCATTAACATCATCGATTCTTCCGAGTGAATGACTATCGCTACCTAATGCGATTAGAATATTCATTTCTTTAAGTTTCTCAAAAAATAATCCATTTTTAATTGAATAATTTTCGGGATATCTTGAATTAAACTCAAAGTAGATGTTATAATCTTTTAAAAATTGAATCAAAAGCTTTAAACCTCCATATATAAAAAAAGAAGGATCAAAATGCGCTAACCCAAAAATAGGGCTGTCATCGATTGTGTAGTTCTTTTTCCAAAAGTCAATTATTTTTTTTATAAAAAGGATACCCTCAGGCGTTTCAAGATATTCGAATAATATTAAATCAAATTTTTCGGGATTTATTAAGGAATTTATGAACTTTTCCGAACTTCCTATGTCTATTTCAATACCTTTTAGAACCTTCATAGGAATATTTGCTTTTTCAAGAGCTTTTTGGTGTTTTGTAATTATTTTTAAGTAAAAATTAATTTTTTCGCTATTGTTTAAAGAGGGGATCATTCTAGATTTCCAAGAATTTGTGAAATGATCCGTAATTGCAATATATTTAAAATTACATTTAACAGCCTTTTTGACTATTTGCTTTATAGAATTTTTTCCATCCGAGAATGATGAATGAATATGAAGGTTTATTTTAGAAAAATTCATTGAGAATTAAAATTCTCCTTAATTAATTATTTTTTTTAATTTGGACGAAGTATGTTGATAATTTAATTTGTCGGCGATATAATTAGGGATTTTAAAATAAAGTATAAGTCCAATAAATGCAAAAGGGATTAAGCATATACCGAAAACAATTAATTGCAGATTAGTTATTGTATTTACTATATCAAAATCGACAAATAAAAATGCGGATCCTATGAAGGCTCCAATTGTATTATATAAACCATGAAGTAAAATCGTTATTCTGAGTGAACGGGTATATTCATAAATTAAGCACATAAAGAAGCCGAATGTGCCGGTTGATATTATTCTTGTTATCATAGGAATGATGTTTTCGGGAGGTATTGTAAAAAATGTAGTCGGAGAATATTCTATATACCAAGGGATATGAAAACAACCGAAAATAAACGAGTTTATAAATGTCCAAAAATAAAAATGGCTTTTATATTCAAATTTTTTATCGAATTCCCTAAAATTTTCCTGTAAATAACCTCTAAACATTAATTCTTCCGATACACCTACGGCGATTGTTTGAAAAGGAAAAGAAATAAGGATTAATGCATTTGGTGCAGTTAATTGGGGCAAAATCTCCGATATTTGCGGATAAAAAATAAAAAAAGCTAAAATAAATATCGGTATTAAAAAGATAATTATAATCGCGAAAAAAATACCTATATATTCAAAATCTCTTTTCCAATCTTCCCATGGAGCTCTAATATCTAAACCGTAATCTTTTAAGGATAATTGCTCAACAAGGAGTATTTGAAATAATAAGAAAAAGATCATGGACATCTTTTCATAAGGACCATTATATTTCCAAATGATTAAAGTCCGAAAAATCATGATTAAAATAAATAATCCCAAAAATGAAAATATAAAGACTTTTAAATTACGCTTTGGCTTTTCTTTAGGCAGATTAAATAATTTTTCTTCATAAAGCATGATATATAATATAGGAAAGCACATAATCACCAGCCAAATTATAGGCATAATATAAATTCCTTGGGGGAAATAATCATAGAGCGCTCCATCTTTTTCAGAAAGCGGGATAATAAGACCAAAATCAAGAAAAAGAACGATACATGCCGTTAAAATAAATGCTACATAGGGAACAAGGAATTTTAAACGCATGATATTTTACAATATTTTATTATTTTTAAAACTACCAAACTCGATAAATATAAAATAAGATTCAATTATAAGATTCTCATGCGGAAAAAGATTTTAGCAATAATTTTAATAGTTATAATTAGTTGTACGGCATTTGGAATCTATTATTTCTATTATATTCTTCCTGAAACTACTAAACCAGTGCTTAAAAATTTAGGCATAAAATTTGGACGATATAATAATGAGACAGGAAGAGCTGGGGATTTCATTTTTGATAATAATACAGATAAGGTATTTTTAGAATTCGGAGCGGAAGTAATGGGCGAAAATGGTCCGAAAGAACTCCCGACTTTCGAGTATCTAGTTGCAAATGATACAGAAGTGTTTTCTATTTGTGATGGAATTGTTTCAGGCTTAAAATATCAAGAAGATACTGAAGATTATGAGATCTGGATTATACCTGCATTAGGTTCACCATGGTTGATAATTTTAGATCATGTAAGAGATCCAAAAATTTCTCAAAATGATAACGTTAAAGCAGGGGATGTAATTGGTATTGCAGGTACTTATAGCGCTCCATTCGGGAGATTTGAAATTATGATTGTTAATGAAAATGAGGGAAAAGCATATGCTCCTTTTGCTCTATTTGATAAGGATCTCAAAGATGAATATGAACAAAAAGTATGGGATTTAATGAAAG
>CAZVTX010000217.1:2811-6685 GCA_964629395.1 uncultured archaeon | reverse complement strand
TGATGCCGATCGCTTGTCCTGCATCAGATACTTTACCCTCATAAACTAAAATTTCACCGGTATAAAAGTAATCGACCGTGAAAAAAACAAGCAAGGTAACGGTAAAAAGCAAGAATACCTTAATGCATTTATGCCGATCTATTGAGATCCAAACACCTGCGTTTAAGAATTTTCCGCGCTTTTCAATTCTTCCGCCTACGGCATCAATTGAAATGGCAATTATAATCGCAATTGAAATACCTATAATTAAAATCATTAGCGGAACTTTTTCGGCATTAAATAATAATTCCTTTTTGAAAATGTCCGGATTAATTATATAAAGCAGATATAATGTTGACGCTATAAATAATGATAATGTCCCTATAAACAATAAAATTATAGGTGAAAGCCTTGTATTATAAGATTGCCTCGATATTTGAAGCTCTCGCTCGAAAGTTCTTAAAAATGCCGAGAAAAAAAATGCGGCAAAAATGAATGACAAAATCGATGTAATTCTAAAATCAATATCTCCTGAAGTAATGTCGTAACCTCTAATGTATAAATATACGAAAATACCGTATAAAATGCCCAAAAAAGTGTAAATACTAAATGATAATAGGCTGAAGAATTTAAACACCTTCTTATCAGAACCCCAATTAATTGCCGCCAATGCTGCAAAAGAGCAGCCTCCTAGTAAAATTTCCCATTCAAACATTGTTTAACACCAGTTTTTTTTCCCTTATTTTTATATAAAAGTAAATAAAATTATAGATTAAAGCAAAGCTGATGGCATAAAAGCCGGTAATAGCCCATTGGGCTACCGTAAAATTAATAATATCGTAATAATCAGATATAAATAAACCGAAGCATGAGCCTACGAAGAAGCCAAGTAATTCGTTGCTCCCTTTTCTTTTCCTTACAATTAAAAATAGGAGCGGCACAAAAAATATTGCATGAGCATGCTCAAACCATAAGCCTCCAAAATCTTCAGAACTTATAAGAGAGTTTGTATAATAACCGAAGATAAAAAATAATATTGTGGAAAAAAATAAATATCCAACATTAATAGAAATGATTTCCGAATGCGATAAAATTAAATATACTATGACCGTAGCAGCGATAAATCCTGCGAGAAAAGCTATGGATTCGTAATCAAACTGCTGGCTTACATATCCTAAACTTAAGCCCGCACCGAATATTGCGATAAGATTATTTATCATATGTAGCAAACAAGCGGTCCATAGACCTTCTTTAAGTGCCAGAAATCCGCATAATATACCTAATATAGTCAAATATAATAATGGTTGATATGCTGATGGAGGAGGGCTATCTCCATAAGGCTTAACATATCTAAAATAATGTATAGCCCCAAAAAAAATACCGGAAGCTAAAATTGAAATAATTCCGGCAATTTTAGAGCCTAATTTAAAAACATTATTAAAAATTAGGAAAATTATAATGAGTATTAAGCCGCGAAAAACGAGTTCCTCTGTTGGGACCATCCTGGCAATTGATAATAAAGCACGAGTTCCCAAATTATAGTCATTTATTGACCCCGTATAAATAAAAATTAATCCTATAATGAAATTTAGAATAAGTAATATTAAAAAACTAAAAATAACCATCGCAAGACCGCGAAAAAAGTCCGGCACCTTAAAAGCTTTGAAATTTAAAAATACATACCCATCATTTGAATGATATCTGTGCAATATGAAATGCAGAGCAACGAAGCATAAAGCCATTACATCATAATAAACATAAAAGTCAATAATATTTTTTACATAAGGATTGGAACTGAATGTAAATATGATGCCAACCGTGAACCAACCAATAAAATATATTAAAATGCCGAGATCGGTCCCTTCTATATATAAATCCGTATTTTTTTCCGTAAGATTCATTTTTTTACGCCTCCTAACTCTTTTATCAGTTCTTTTATTTGTAATTGAGAGCCGACCATATCTACGGAAAATATATTGTTAAATGCGGCTGTTATCTGAATCATTATTATAAGAACAATGCCGATAGAGAATGTCCATTGCAATATTGCGATTATCGTTAACATTATTGCTCTCAGCCATTCCATATTAAGAACGCTTGCATTATTATTTTCAATGGCATAATCCTCATCCGGGTTGTCGTCAAGCCAGTTTGAAATCCAGTTTGTAAAACTATTTATCCAGGTATTAGGATCAAGCCAGCTAAAATCCCAAGAAGTGGTCCACGGAAAACCGAGTCCCATTCTCTCAGGATTTTCTATACCCCAGCTAACATACCAGAACAGCAAAATGAACCCGATTAATATATAAATAACAACCATAAATTTAGCTAAATTAAACCTTTGGAATATAAAGCATAATACAACAATAAACAAATACGCAAAAAGTAATACAAAAGCGTAATTATATAAGATTGGGGGCGCTACTAAAACTTCCATGCCTGATGTTAATGCCCCTTCCGGAATAGCTCTCGATCCTTCAAAATAACCGTATTCTAAATTATTTAACGATGAATTAAATTCGATTATGCTGTATATTTTTTTGATTTTTAAAGGATCGTTAACCTCAATTAAAAACTTAATTATGTAATTAATATAATGATGGGAATGCTTTTCTGTATAAAAATTAAAAAACACATTGCCTATAAGATTTTGATCATCAGCTTGCTTTAGGGTAAAATTTACCATCTCGCCTAATTTAATGTTATTGTAATCTTCATAAAAATAAAATAAGAGAGCGGTTGATGATTTAATATCTTCATATTTTATTCCAAATAATTCAATTTTAGCGGTTAAATTTAGCGGCTCCGACATATTCGTTCTTATGTTATAATAATATTTTCCGTCCGGAAAATCGAAATATTTTTTATCCAAATTATCGTATGGCGTGAGCGAGCCGCTATAATAAGGTGATTTTGATACATCCTTATAAACATTTCCTTCATGGGAATCTAAAGCGATTTTATTGCTTATAATTATGCTTAAAATTAATATAGCGATAATTGTATATGAAAAAATGTAAAACTTATTTTTTCTTAATATTTGTCCGTCTTTTTCTCCCGCAATGGAAAAGGAGAGAATCGAGAGAACTATCGAAAATATTAACAATAAATTAATATTTAGAGCAATCGTGAACATTAATAAAATTGAAACTATTACGCCCAGGGCTAATCCCTTTCCGCTATAATGCCTTTTTTCTTTCATTCTCATTTTTTCCGTTAGAAAGTATAAAATATTAAAAAAATAAAATAAAAAAATTTATTTCATAAAAAAAAACCTTTAATTCTTTATTCTTCTTCTCCGGGGTTGAAGACCTCGGCTGCGTGCGAAAATACCATGATCATCGAGAGATATATGATAAATACCGAAAGCATTGCAATTGTGTAAACGAAACTGGCGATTGCGGGACTTCCGAATAATTTAACAAACGGACTTGGTGGAGGTATTACGCCGAGAAACATGCTTATTACAATTATCATCAGAACTCCGACAACAAGTAGCGTTGTTGCCGATTGAAGCGCTTGAGATTTGGAGATATTGATAACAAAAATATTAGCAAAGGCACCGATGACCATGAACGCAAGCATGAAGCCCGATACTTGACTGTAAAACAACATCTCGAAAGTCATTGTAAACGATTGAGCGCCTCCGTATTGCCCCGAAACTGCTTCAGGAGGAATAAAGGTCATAATTATTGCATTGTATAATATTGAGCCGAATCCTGTTTGCACATCTGGAGGCTGCTCGGCTGCGTTCTCCAGTTCTCCTACAATTTGTATCTGGGTGATAAGATATACAATTGCTATACAGCAAAATATAATTGTTATGATTGATTTTGCGATTGAAAGTTTTTTCGCTCTTTCAGATTTAAATTTGATTTTTGCGGTAAATCGCCAG
>CAZVTX010000217.1:0-2801 GCA_964629395.1 uncultured archaeon | reverse complement strand
TAGCAGAACTTATGAAAATCATGGTGCCAAGTATAACAATTAAATTAACTATTACCGCAACGAAAAAGGTTTTAACACCGATAAGCTCGGCAAGCCAGTGCACCTCAAAAAGTAGATCATTTGCAAAAACCGCAATAATCATGGCTCCGGCGTAATAATAATAAAGCGTCGTCTTTTTTGATTCCGGTAAGATAGAATTCTCGACATCATTAATCTTTAAAGCAAACAGAACACCATAAACGAAAATAACTATAGAATACACTGCAATATTGTATAACTTAATTATTTTGGAAATATATAAAAGATAAAACGCAATATTGAAAATTATTGTAACCGCTGTGGATAGCTTATTCGCCAACTTGTTCTCACTCTTAACCCCTTTTTTTATTTTTAACGGTCTAAGATCTACCGTAGTCTCCGTCCATTCTACATCTTTATCCTCTTCCATTAACCATAGATTAAATTCCTGCGATTCCGATTCTTTTTTCTTCATTCTTCGAAACCACCCCGTTTCCTTTCACAAGAGGCGATTATTTTATCTCCAATTGTTTTGACGACACCTTTATAACCCTTTTTGCAACCCGTTATTACTTTTATTTCATTTCTTGCCTTTGCCAAATCCAAATCAATTTCGACTTCCTGGGTATCATTTTTCTTCGTTAATTTTACTCCTTTAGCACCTTTAATATAAATTGCTTTGGGTAATTGTTTATTAGAACCTAATTCTAAATCACCGAAATAAGTGCTTATTATGCTCTTGAATTTCTCTTCCTCTTCTTTTGTTTGCTCGGCAAAATCTTTTTCTTCGCAAATGATATCCTTAAAAACCTTAAGAATTTTCTCCAAAACAATTTTTGCAGCTTTTTCAACCGTGTCCTGCTTAATTTCCATGCTTTGCTTTACCATTTCTTCTTTTATTAAGGCGTTGATTACGCCCTCATTGTGCAGCAAATTAATGGTAGTTAAAACTGGTTTGCTATCTTTATCCTTTTTTTCGACAATCTCCCGTATTTTTCGGTCTAATTCGTTTACAACGTTATCAATTACGTTTTTCAATTTGTTTTCTAATTCTTCACTCATTATTTTCACATCTTTTCTTTTTTAACTAATTTTTATTTTTTATTTAAATTGTGATTTTAATATTATTTTTTAATTAGATTATTAGATACTCGTGATTTTCTTAAAAAAATATCAAAAATATTAAAATAATAATTAAAAATATAATATACATTAAAATCTGAAATAAATTGATCCCTCATTATTTATACATCCTCCAGTCTTTTATCGCGATAAATTGTATAAATCAGCCCCATAGTTGCTACTATTAAACTCCCGATACTTATTATTATTAATATAACATTAAGGTCGATGCTAAGCTTTTTCTCTTGTTTTATTTCTAATTTTTCAACATCGAAATTATTGATGTAAATAGGCTCCCCGTTCTTTAATATGATTAATTTAAGATTCTCATCGAATTTATCCAATTTTACCTCGGTTTTTATATTATTCTGCAAATTTCCGGAAATTATTAAATCTCCATCATCGCCGTAGATCTCATAAACAAATATTGCGCCCGACTGAGGTTCTTCGCTTATTAATAACGTTATAGAATATTCTTCTTCTGAGACAATTTCAGGATGACTTACCGATATCTGCATTTGCCTAATTTTATATGGAAACTTTATTACGGTGAAATTTTCCTCATAAACCAATGAACTCTTGTTAACATTATAAATCCTAAGCGTAAGAGATTCATTGAAACTGTTAAGGTTAATGCTGCCCGAATTATTAGTTTGAAGCATTATATTCCCTAAGGTATTGTTTACAGCATTTATTACGGTTATATTATATGTATAATTATACGAGCCCGTTATGGTAATGTTAACTGTGTAATTATTGCAATCTGGTCCTACGCTTGATGGAATGCTCAACATAATCGTATTTTCTTTAATAATAATCTTTGTATAATTTAAGACGGTAAAATTGCCGCAATAATAAGCGGTATTACCGGATTCATCCGAACTAATTATTATATAACTATAATTACCGGGTAAAAATGAGAAATAATAGTAAATATTTTTAGAATCGTTAAAATCGGCGCTATAATAATAATTTCCGTTATAATACATTATCAATTGCGAGATGGTTTGAGATACGTCATTTATGGTAATATTAAAGTCTATTTTTTCCGTTTCATTATAAATTCCAGACGGTAAATTTCCCGCAATTATTGGTGCCGTATTATCAATTAGTATTGAGGCATTATAAGTAAATTTATTGAAACTATAATCGAAAATATTAACGCCCATCTCGTAAAGCCCGTCATCTAAATCGGATACATCCAAATTAATCAATTTTTCCGAAGAAAATTCCTTATTTATTGCGAATTGGTCGATTAAATAACTGAAATAATTCATACTTTTTGCTGAAATTAGCATATAAATATGATCTCCGCAAATCATGTTTTTAGTTATCCCGTATTCACCCGTAAAATTGCCTGAACTCGAATTTGCCAGAGATATCCAATCATGTTCGCTAAAACTATAATAATATAATAGCATATCGAAGTTATACTGAGAATTAAATGAAAATCTTAACATTTCATTTTCGCTTCCGTTAAATCTGCTCGAATCAAACGCAACATATATTAATGTTCGCCAATAATGTCCGCAAAAGTTTCTACAAGGGGTTGCGGTTAAACCTTTACCATCAATTGCATTTAAATCATTTTTATTTCCGCTGATGCCTCCTTTAAATGCGTATACAGCATCAGGAGCGATCGCATCATTTTCAAAATAATT
>CAZVTX010000216.1:2929-6756 GCA_964629395.1 uncultured archaeon | reverse complement strand
AATGGAGCCACCAGAAGCAGGACCGAATTCAGAGAATGGACAAGAGAAGCCCGAGGAAGAAGGGGATTCTAAATCCCCTTCCCCAAACAAGCTTTTTTTTAAAGATTTACCTGAACGATTGAAAAAAATAATTATTGAATTAGAAATAAATAAAATCGTTAAAAAAATTGATTCAGGTATTTTATTAAACGATAATATTATAAAAAAAAATCTCTATAGTGACTCACGTAAATTAATTGAAAATTTATTTAAAAATAAAGAAAGAGAATTTTCTCTTTTTATTTTAGATTTACTTTTTAAAAATCCTCATCATTACCTAAATTTTAATGCATTACTTAATGATTATTTTTATTTTTATCCTGAAACCCCAACCCATATTTCCACTGGAAAAAATAAAGACAATGGAGATGAAACTAGTGGGTCTAGTGGGGGGTCTCACCATCACCCATCGGAGAATGTTGATAGAGGGCTTGAGGATACAGATTTCAAGAAGCTTAGCGATATACCCATTTATCAAATACCAGATTTAATATCCAAGCGAAAGGATGACTTTGGCATATGGATCAGCAAGGAAGCATTAAGACATTTTGAGAGTTTAACGTGTTGTCTTGATGTAGAGGGACCTATTTTCAGGAAAATAGAGAATCATTTTAATGCTAACTATAGTAATAATGGTTGGTTCACGGCAATAAATAACGAAAAGAAAAAAAAGTTAGGCCTTAGTTTTGGTTTCCAATTTCATAAGAATGGCCACATTCGAGTTCATCTTTCAGGGCCTAATAAAGATATAGAACAATTCATTCAACATTTTTTTGATGTTTTTAAGAAGTTCTTATCTGATGAGGAGATAATAGAATTTTTAGAAGCATTAGTCTTAGAAAGGTCCAAAAAACCAGCATTTAAGATCCATGACGCTCGCAGAATAGGCCCAAAAAAGGTTATTGACGAGGAATTCAAGGGAGCTCATGTGAAAGTAAATGAAATACATTGGTTTGGAAAGATAAGATGGGATGCACGCATTGATTATTCGAAACCACTTGCTCCTCACATTGAAGCAGAAGGACCAATGCCACAGGTAGGAAACTTCATGAGACTAATTGATGGAACACCTGAATTCATTGCCAATTTATCTGAAATAAGGGAATTATCTTATAGGAATCGCGATATTTCGCACGAAATATTTATGGGAGTAGGTGAACTTTCAGAAATCTCAACAAATAATGGCCAATCATTATTATTAATCAAGGATAATATTGATAAACTGGACCTAAAAAATGATATTTATCAAGTTGAATTAAGAGAGATATTAAACAATATAAATAAAAAATTTCCCAAATTAAAAGAAACGCTCATTGAACTAAATACCGAAAGCTCGATTGAAAGGGCTAAGATTCGAGATGTGATAAAGGATCTTCTAACTAATAATGTACAACTAATCACGCAAATATTAAACTTAGATACAAACATTCAAGGAAACATTGAAGATGCTAAAAAAGTGATCGAAAGGGCGTTTCTTGATACGACCACGATAATTAATGAAGCTAAGGATGAAATTATCGAAAAAGTGGAATTAGTAGGCCAAAAAGTAGATTCGTTAAAAAGTTTCATTTCTGAAGAATTTAAAGATTCAAGAAATCAAATTAGGTCCAGTATCTATTTGATCCTTAAAAAAATGGAAAAAGTTCCTGAAATAACTGCCAAAAAATTGGCTGAGGAATTGAGCGTGAGTAAAAAAACAATTTATTCTCATTTGAAAAGATTACAGGATAAAAATCTAATTTTAGCAAGAGTTCAAAAAAGAAATCGAAAAGGAAGGCCTGCTAAAATTTTTAGATTAAATTTAGGAAAATTATATAAAATTATTAAAAAAGGAGATGACTAAATTTGGAAATGTTCAGGCAATTATATGAAAAAGAATTAAAAATAAATGAACAACTTCACAAAATTGAAGAACTCATAAAAAAGTTTGAAAAAAAGAAAAAAGAATTAGAAAACAAGTTGAAAAATGGTAAAGAAGCACGTTACTATTCGAGTAGAGAAGGATACATTAAAACAATGGGATGAATTTGCTAAATCAATTGGGACCAATAGAACAGCAATGATACATAACGCAGTAAAGATCTATCAATTGTTCATAAAAAACGAGTTAAATCAAGATCATGAGGATAACATTAAGGAACAACTTGATCACATTGAATCGTTAATACAAGGTCTAAAAATCAAGCAAGATCTTTTAATCAAGGAAAAAGAAGTGATAAACGAGTCCATAAGCTCAATTAACATTGATGATATTAAAGATTTCAATATAATTTCGAATAAAATCTTGGACCTCTTAAAGAATTGGGGTTCATTGCCTGAATCAACAATTTCGGTTCATTTACAATATCCTGGTTGGATCATTTGGACCGTATTAAAAAAGTTAAAAGCCATGAAGAAAGTAAAAGTAGAAAATGGAGAGTGGTGCCTTTATTCCGACTAAAGGTAAATTGAAATATCCAATAGAATATAACAAGAAAATACCATATTTTGACGACTTCATGAGGAGATACTCAAAATCAGCATATTATAATCAGAGAAATCGTTTAATAGAATTTGCTTTATATTTAGAAACTTTTTTTAATAAAAAGATAATTGAAGCAACCTATGAAGAGATATTACATTTTTTTAAGAACGATATTAATGAAAGGAACATAATAAGAGAAGCAAAACAAAAATGGCGCGATGTCATTAACTCTTATTATAAATATTATGGAGAAATATATGAAAAGACCAAGGGAAAACCATTCATAAATCCCGTACCATCAAAAAATCTTTTTGATTTCTCAGAAAAACCCATGACAATTGATGACCTGGAAAAAGAAGAGGATCTTCTAGATTACGAGACCGTTGAAAAAATCCTTAACTACATGTATTTTACAAGGAGGCGATTATTTATCATTACTTCAATACTTCTCTATACAGGGGCAAGAATATCCGAAACTTGCAGTATAGAGTTAACCAATATTGACCTGGAAGAACGATTTTTCTTTACCAAAATTAAGTCTAGGATTTATGAAAATAAATATGGCATTTACTTTTTACCAAAATTCTTCATTCCATTCTTAAGTGAATGGATTGAAACAATTAAGATCGAATATCCTAATACAAGATATCTTTTTCCTTCACCTTTTCCTTCACAATTATATGGCCATATTTCAACTAATACTATTAGGAAAAATTTGAGAAAAGTAAAAAATGAGCTTGGGTTAAAGTGTAGGATGAATCCTCATGCTTTTAGGGATTTTGTAAACACGGCTAGATTTGATAAAGGATTAAAAACAGAATATAGATGCTTGTTGCTAAATCAAACCCCTAAAAATGTGAACGTGCAATATTATTTAAAAAAATATAAAAAGAGAAAAGAATTACAAAAAATTTATGATCAAACGCTTCCTTTCCCACCATTTAAACCAAAACTAAATTTATTTTGATAAAAATTTGAAGGAAAATATTTAAACTATAAAGATATCAAAAATAAGGTTGATGGGAATCTTAATTTATAAAACTTGAAAGATCTTTATATTTATTTTGCTTTAAAAAATTATTCCATTGTTTATAATCTTTTAGCTTCCAATTTCTTGCCTCTTGAAGTGGAGGAATTTTACATGGAATTGGATTCAACTTACAATACAAACAAGCTCCTTTACAATTAACAGGTTTAAATTTTTCTGTAAAACTTTTCCTCGTATATATTGGTATATTAATGCCTTCACAATTGTCTGAAGTCATAAATTGATGATTATTATTCAAACTTTCATAAAAAATTTTATTGCCTTTTTTTATTATTT
>CAZVTX010000216.1:0-2919 GCA_964629395.1 uncultured archaeon | reverse complement strand
TAATTCCAATTTCTTGACAATACTTTTTTATTTCTTTTAAAATTGCTTTTCTATAACTTATATTTGCGTGAAGGTCTGAGGTTATTTTTTCTGTATAAAGTGAATTATACTTATTGAGAATTCCTTTCCCTTTTATTTTTTCTAAGTTTTTAAAAATCTTATCTTTAATAAAAATAGGGATATCCAATATACTGGTTCCGATATGGTTTGCTCCCGCATCAACTGCAGCATTAATGATATCTTTAATATCTCTTATATCATCGTTTATATATGGAATAATTGGATCGATTCGGCATACAGCGTGAATGTTATGATTAGCTAAATTTTCTATATTTTTTAATAATTGTTTAGTATTTGCTCCTCCACCAATAATCAATTCTTTTCTAAGAACATTGTCCAATGTAAGAATTGATACTTGTCCAAAACTATGATTATAGGGATGCTCTGACATTATTTTAATTGCTTTTTTTGAAATTATTCCTTTGGTTATAACTTCAATAGGTAAGTCATATTTTAGGAATACTTCCATTATTTTTTCAGTTAAATTGTATTTATTATTAATTGGTTGAAATGGATCAGTTATTGGTGAAATATAACCACAAGAAGCACATAGTAGGGAGCTTAATTGTTTATCCACCAATTTATCAAAATCCTTAAAAACTGTCACAATCCCCTCTTCCTGAAATAAATTCAAATACCCCCATAAAGAGTGAGCATAACAAAAAAAGCAATTCCATGTACATCCATTATATGGATTAATTAATAATCTTTCAGAGGTGCAAGCACGTTTCCCTTGATCTGTGGCAGAATTCCACCATCCATGGATTTTTTTTTTAGAATCAACTAAAATGTGAGGTAAAGGTTGATGGATGATTTCGAGGAATTTTGATTTGGATCCAAATGAAATTTCAATTGTATTATTTCTTATTTCTGGGTCCATATTTCCCACTTTATATTTTATTATTTAAAATTATACTTTTCCATATTATATATTGTTATTTCGAAATTAATAACGAAGTCTGTGATGGTTTTTTAAAATTGCACGCATAAAAAAATTAAAATGTAATCTGCAATTAATATTTATATTATTTCGGCTGTTCTTTTTCTGACATTGATTTGAACTATAAAGACATAAAAATATATATAAAAAAAAATTAAATAGGATTGATATTTAAATTATTCAATTTTCAATCACTTTATTTTAAAGTTTGAAAATGATTAGATTAATCGCTTCTTGTTTCTTAACTTTATGAGGATAGTTTAATTATTTTTTCGCTAATTTGGTTAATTCTTAAGATCTGTTTTTTTCCAATAATAAAATATCTAAAAATTAAATAAGATAAAAAAGATGGCAAAAATTGTAATTCTTTAATGTGTTATTTAGTTTTAATCGTTAATGAAATAGTGGATGATCTCAAATTCACTTTGCTCTTCATCAAGCTCATTCACTCCGTATATAAATCCTATTTCGGCATAATTTTTATTTATAATGGGCCGAACATTATAATTTTTTTTTTGATATAGACCATCAAACTTAATATTTTTAAATAGAACGACATCACCTTCTTTAATTTTTTGAAATTCAGATTCTTTATTGACTATTACTTTGAATTTACATCCCCCATTGCAAAAATAATAGTTATTATCTCGCTTATCAGTAAAAATTCCGATTATATCGGTGAGTTCCCTACCTTGTCTATCTAAAATAGACTGTCTCTCCTCTCTTGATAACTTTACAAGATTTTTATGTTTTTGATAAAGTTTAATTGATTTTTGAATTTGCTCTTTGTAAAGATCAATTGTTAAATCTTGTTTACTGAGCACTAAATAGCAAAATCGGTGTCTCTCTTCTGAACTAATTTGAAATGTACATAAATCTCCACAAGGTTTAAAGAATGGATAATTGAACGATCCATTAAGATCATAGACTCGATTTGCGTTCAAACAAGGAGCACTTCTAATTAAATCTATCTCTTTAATAAAATCTATTTCAAGATATTTAAATAAATGAACTGATGGTGCTTCAAGCAATGTAATTATTCCATTCTTACTTAAATGATTGGCTAGAATCTGGAAATATTCCTTCATTATTTCTTGATTGGGAATATTTTCATTCAAGACAAAAGAAGTAATTATAATGTCATATGTTTTTGAACTTAAATATCTCTTTAGTGTCTCTTGAAGCATTTCAAAATCAATATTAGAGGGTTTTAAAGGTTTATTAATATTAATTCTCTTAAAAAATTCTTCATTATAAATTTTAATATTTGTTTCAAGATTTTCAATAAATTTCAAAAAATTCTTTTCTTTTTCAATTACATCAATAGTATATTGAAAATTAAAGGTGCCTAATTGGTTTATATACTCGAGATATTCGATTAAAGATATAAACATAGTTCCGGGTCCAGAACCGATATCTAATATCTTAACAGGAGCGTCACTTAAAAATCTTAGAATCTCAAAATAGTTAGTATAACGGAGTAGATGGTTCATAATAAACCACATCCGTGGGTAAAATTTTCCTAGATAATCAACAAGATATCCAAGATATACTTTTGGATCAGAATAATTGACTGGAGTAGGAGTCCAATTTAAAAGTGCTGAATAATCATCTCTTAATTGTGATTTACCTGACTCAATATCATCATTAGATAGTTTAAAAGATATTATCTCGTCTTCTATTGTTTTATTGAGATAATCTGGGATTTCTACTTCATTAAGTTTTGGTAAATGATCAAG
The DNA here is from genome assembly GCA_964629395.1 of uncultured archaeon. Classification (GTDB taxonomy): domain Archaea; phylum Asgardarchaeota; class Lokiarchaeia; order Sigyniarchaeales; family SOKP01; genus CAZVTX01. Next base: position 180 of record CAZVTX010000216.1, on the reverse strand, counting down.
AATCTCTCTTTTTACAAAACTAACCATTTTATAAGATACACCATTTCTATTATTAAGATAATGTAATTTCCATCTATATTAATTCGTTGATATTTATAAATCAAATTCTACTAATATATAGTTAAGAGATGTAATATTTTAATTTTAATACTTGAACCTATATATAATGATAGAACAATT
>CAZVTX010000215.1:0-6777 GCA_964629395.1 uncultured archaeon | reverse complement strand
GAAAAAACTTCACCAAATTCTGGGCCGAAATTGATTTTGGTTTTTGGAAAGAATTGTTGAAAGAAGCATGGCCTTTTGGTCTAAGTATTGTAGCCGTTTCTGTTTATTACCGTATAGATACAGTAATATTAGGAATATTTAAAGAAAATAAAGCAATAGGATATTATAATGCAGCTTATAATATTATCCTTTTAATTATTACTGGTGTTAGTCTTTTGATAACAGCAATTTTTCCTATTTTATCAAATCTATATAAAAATTCCATTGAGAAATTTAAAAATAACGTCAATTTATTTTTTAAGCTAATTCTTCTGTTTTCATTTCCTTTAATTATCCTTGTTTTTTTCTTTTCCAATTCAATCATTAATATTGTTTACGGTAAGCAATTTATAGAATTTTCACCTTTAATATTACAAATCCTTATCTGGTCAGTGTTAATTTTATACAATTATGCTATCTTTGCTGTTGGACTTTCTGCTTCAAATAAACAAAAAACTTATTTGAAAGGAGTAGCATATGGAGCAATTTTTAACACTTTAGCAAACATAGTGATTATTCCTAAATATAGTCATTATGGGGCTGCTATTACAACAGTTTTAACTGAGACGATAGTTTGTAGCTATATAAGTTACCGATTTTTGAATTTTAATAAAATGAAGCTACCTATCAATTTTATCTGGAGGGTAGTTTTATCAGCATTTTTGCTGATGTTATCTATAATATTTTCTAATTCTGTAATAAAATTAAATTTATTTATATCTTCAATAATAGGATTGATTATCTATGTTTGGATGGTATTTTCTTTAAAAATTTTGAAAGGAAATTTTGCAAAAATGATCTTCAAAATATAAATCAATAATATGAATATAGAAAAAATATACAATCAAAAAACATCAGTCTATAAAGAAAGTCTGAATTTTTATATTGCTAAATATATAGAACTAAATAAAAAAATTCTTGATGTAGGTTGTGCCTCTGGAAAATTAGGGGCCTATTTAAAAAAAGAGAAAAATGCTATCGTGGTCGGGGTAGATATTTCAAAAATAGCTATAGATCAAGCTACAAAAGTATTAGATGAAACTTATTGTCTAAATATAGAAAAAGATAATTTACCATTTGTAAAAAATTCTTTTGATATCATTATTTGTGTAGATATTTTAGAACATTTATTTAACCCGAGAAAAACCTTAAAAAAACTTAAACATTATTTAAAGAATGATGGATATTTTGTATTATCTATTCCAAACATCGCCAACATAGAAATAAGATTAAATTTATTATTAGGAAAATTTAACTATCAAAGGACAGGAATTCTGGATAATACTCACATTAAATTTTTCACCCAAAAAACCGCTAAAGGATTGGTACAGAGTGCCGGTTTGAAAATATTAAAAATCGATTATACACCAGGTTTTAGTTTTTTCTTTTTACGCCATAAATATATAAAAAATTCGCCTTTTCTACAAAAGATAAAATATTTTCTCTGTAAGATTTGGCCAACGCTTCTTTGCTGCCAATTTATAATAATCGCCAAAAAAAATGACTAATTATCCAAAAATATCAATTATCATCCTCAACTGGAACGGCTGGCAGGATACAATAGAATGCCTGGAATCTTTGTATAGAATCACCTATCCGAATTATGAGGTAATTGTTGTTGATAACGGCTCGAAAGACGAATCTATCCAAAAAATTAAGAGGTGGGCTGATGGAAAAATTGTAGTAAACTCTAATTTTTTTAAGTATAATCCGAATAATAAACCATTAAGATATTTTGAATATACAAAAAAAGAATTAGAAAACGGGAGTTATTTAGAAGAAAAAAAGAAATTAGATAACCTTCTTTCTAATAAAAAACTCTTTATTTTAAAAAATGATAAAAATTATGGCTTTGCGGAAGGGAATAACGTCGCAATTAGACAAATTCTTAAAGAAAACAAAAGTAAATATGTTTTGCTTCTGAATAATGATACAGTAGTTGATCCAAATTTTTTGACTGAATTAGCTAGAGTTGCAGAAGGAGACAAAGAAATTGGAATTGTCGGTCCTAAAATCTATTATTATAACAACTCTAAAAAAATATGGTTTGCTGGTGGAAAAATAAGTAAATTGGGGAAAATAAACTTCCCCAACTCTAACACTATTGATAACAGAAAAATAACTATAACCAAAAAGATTGATTTTTTAACTGGTTGTGCATTACTTATTAAGAGAGAGGTCCTCACAAAAATCGGACTGTTGGATCCTTCTTATTTTCTTTATACTGAAGACGTTGATTTTTGCTATAAAACTAAAAAGGCTAATTATAAAATTGTATTTATTCCTAAATCATTTATTTGGCATAAAATTAATAAAAGCTCTCAAAATAATAGTTTTGGTTATCTGTATTATACAACACGAAATTATCTTATTTTTAGAAAAAGAAATAATCTTGGTATCTTATGGGGTTTAATCTTTATATTGCTAAGGATGATAAAAAGAGTTTTTATAAGTTTCTTGTCTCTAGATATTAAACAAATAAATATTATTATAAAGGCAACATTTAGAGGAATAAAAGATCTTTTTACAAAAAAAACAGGAAAAGTTAATTTTTAATGCCAGATATTTTTTGTTTCTTTTGTTATTTTGTAACTCGAATCGTAATATTTCTCCACAAATTCTTTTTTAAAGGAGTCATTAATTTTATAAATATTTAAATTAATTTGATAATCTATTACTTTCGTTGTTGGATTATTAACCGTACATAATTCTTTTATCTGATGGTATCCTTCAAATGTTTTTGGCCAAACAAGATATCTTCTTACATCACAACTGTCCCCTAAAAATTTAAAAATTTCTGAATTAAACGTTTTAATATGCTTTATCTCTTCAAAAAAATAAGGATGATCTAGTGTTAGATGAGGAGGACGAGAAGTCGCAATATAAACGTTTTTATAATTTTTTATAATTAATGCGTATATCTGTGGGTCAAAAGCCGGCGAACGATCAAAAACTACATTTGTCCCATATAAAAAATACAGTGGCGGACCCCAATTTTCATATTGATATCTATCCCAAAATATTACTAAATCGTCTTTCCTGAAATTGGAAGCAACTTTTTGTTCAAATTGTAAAACGCCTTTTCCTTGCTTTAAAAACAAAATAGAAAAACCCGGTAAAGAAAGAATTAAAAATAATATTGTTCCGAGAATGGCAAGTGATAGTTTCTTAAACTTGTTTCCAATAAAGAATTTTTTATTTGATAAAAATAAAGAAAATAGAAGAAACACAAATGGGATAAAAACTGACCATTGTCTTCGCATTGCCCAAGGAAGATAAAATGCTATACCCGGACGGATTAAAAAAGCAAATTGAGGAAATATTAAGATGACAATTAATAAAAGTGTTTTTTTTGTTTTCCTATCTTCCCTAAAGAAATTTAAAATTCCTAAAAAAAGGGTTACAAAAAATACTGGAGTAAACATATAAAAGAGTGCTATCCATACAAATATTTGCTGACTGTAAGGAATGTCCTCTGGTGATCCATGGGCCAATTTTGCTCCAGGTCCAACAATTTTGATGGTACTAACAATTGTTGAAAAAATAGATGGATTAAAAATAAAAACATCGCCAATAATTAGAACACCAAATAAAAAAACGACTAAATATCTTTTCCATTTCTTTAGATTTATATTAAACTTTCTTTTTAAAACAACAAAATAAAAAACCAAAAGAAAATAAATTGCGAAATATAAAAACGCCTCTAATCTCACTGTTGCTAGCAAGGCTAAGGGGATAAATGCGTAAATAAAATATTGAAAATTCTTCTTCAAATATCCTTTAATAAACAAATAAACATAGAACCAAACAAATAATAACTGCAAATTCTCCACATAAGTAGCGCGCGAAAAATATATCGTATAAAAATTAAAAGAAAAAAATAACAGCCAAAATAAACCCGCCCTCCAGTTTTTATTTTTTTTTATTAAAAAATAGATTATAGTTAAGGAAAAAAATAACAAGAAACTGTTAGCTATCTCTATCCCCATAAATCCAAATAATTTATAAAATACTGAAAGAAAAACAGCGTTTCCTGGAAGGAAATGGTGTCTAAGCATTCCATTTGGATATAAATGCCAACCGGGAATAGTATAAGCAAATGGCTGTTTAGCTGGATTTATATAAAGAGAGCCAGTTTTAGCAAGTAAGATACCTGATTCTGAATAGCTTCCTTGATCATGCCCTCCTTCAATTTTTGATTCCGAGAAATAAAAAGAATTAAAAATACAAAATAATAAAATAAAACTAATAATTAAATAATCTATTTTATACTTTCTAAACTCTATTTTCCTCCTATTAAAAAAAACAGAGAGAAAAAAGAATCCAAACAATAATAATACACTTGGGAATAATAAAAATTTTAGAAAAACATTATATTTATCAAATACAACAAAAGTTAAAGCAATACCTAAAATAATCAAAAAAAGATAGATGAATCTAACGAAAAATTCTCCAAGAAAGTTTTCTCTAATCTTAAACAATACCTTTATATAATTTCTCATATTCTTTTGTCATTTCCTTAATATTAAATTTTTCTAAAATCTTCTTCCTGTTATATTTTCCCATTCTTTTTCTTAAATTTACATCTTTCCCAAGAACTTTAATTTTCTCAACAAAATCATCTATATTATCCATCTCACATAAAAATCCATTCCTTCCATTTTCAACAAGCTCTGGTAAAGAGGAACAGTTTGTGGCAACAACTGGTTTACCACAAGCCATTGCTTCTGCAACGGCGTAACCAAATCCCTCTAATCTAGTTGGCAGTAATAAAATATCACACTTATTATACTCTTTAACTAATTCCTCTTGGGTTAATTTTCCTAATGGAAACATTTTTTTTTGTTTAAATATATTTTTTGTTCTAAGTCCAGAGGTATAATATAAAACATATTCATCTCCCAATTTATTCATAATTTTAGGTAATAAATCAACCCCCTTTCTTTTTGTTAAATTCCCGACAAAAAGTAGCTTAATTTTATTGTCATTTTGCATTTTATTGTTTGTTAATCTAAATTGCTCGATATCAATTCCATTATAAATAACCTTTATTTTTAAGGGATTTATTTTAAAATATTTAATTACTTGTTCTTTCGTATAATTACTAACTGTTATTATTTTATCAGCTATCATTAATGTTTTTGATAGGTTTGGTTTTATCCAAAAATAATGAAATAGTTTTTGTAATAAAGAAGTATATTTCTGATATTGATCATCGAACACAATATGATGGATGGTGACAAAAAACGGTCTCTCTTTGAGTTTAAAAAAATGACCGAACTCAGCATTCATGTGAAGTAAATTATATTCATCAAAATTTATTTTCTTTATCTTTAAATAAATTAGATAAAGAGGTATAAAAAAGGGAACTTTTTCAAAAAATTGAGGAATATAAATCAAATCTGTTTTTATATCTGTATTTTTTTCCAAAGACAGTCCAAGCCTTTTAAAATAAATGTCACCTCCGGCTTTCCCTCTGTTTATCAGAAAAATAATTTTCATATCTGCCCTTTAATTATTTTTATAATATAATAACCTTTGTCCTCTCTTATATTTTGAAAATCTTTCTTAGCTATTTTTTCACCAAATTCTTAGTAAATCTTTTGTTAATTTTCCAGAACAAACGGAGAATCAAATAATATTTTAAATAAGTCTTGTACTAATTTTCAATAATTTTATACGAAATGCTATTAAACCTATTATCTAAATATTTTTTTAATTTTCCTTCAGAAAGTCCATTATATTTATAATGTCCCCATTTTTTACTAATCCAATTTATTAAAATATTAATATCTACAGAAGGAACCGTTAAAATAATCTCTGACCATAACTTTGCAACCCTTATTAATTCTGACAGAAACTTCCCTTCAGTTCTTTTTAGTATATGCTCAATTACGTCAAAAGCGAAAACCTGATTAAATTTACCATCTTTGAAAGGAATGTTTAGCGCTGATGCTTTGATATAATTAATATTTTTATATTTTTTATCGATGTTAATATCTAAAGCGTACTTATTTCTACCACTTTGAGTTGATAGCCAGTAAGAACATCGAAGCAATCAACATCTAAAACATTTTCTTTATCAGCTTTTATGTTTAACAATCTAAGTAACTCTGCTCTATAATAAGTTCCCATTCTCATAATAAACTATTTAAAATTTTATAATATTTATCACTAATAATACCCCATGAAAAATTTTTTTTCGCAAAATTATATCCATTTTCAGCCAATTTTTCTCTTTGTTTTTTATCTTCAATCAATTCAATAATTTTTTTACTGAATAGTTCTTGATTTTTTACATCTACCTGTAGCCCTGTTTTTTCATTTTCTACAATATCTGAAATTGATTTAAGGTCTGATGTTATTACACAGGTTTTTGTTAATAATGTCTCAACAAAGACTAAGCCGAAACCTTCAGCATCTCCACTTTTTGCTACTACGCTTGGACCGATAAAAATATCAGCAGTGGCATAATATTTAGGAAGCTCTTTATTCGGTATCGCTCCTGTAAAAATTATATTATTTTCTAAATTTAAATTCTTTACTTGATTTTTTAATTCATTTTCTAGAGGGCCGGAACCAATTATTAAAAGTTTTGTTTCAGAATACCTTTGAACTACTTTTGGCATCGCGTCTATTAAATATCTAACTCCTTTCTTCTCGACCAATCTCCCCACAAAAAGCAAAAATGGACCTTTTATGTTATATTTTTCTTTAATTTTTTCGTCATATTGATTT